>JBEVIO010000081.1:0-3958 GCA_040510635.1 Binatia bacterium
TTCTGAGCGCTTATAACTTCGGACCGGCGGAACTGCAAAACCGCCTCGAAAACAATAGCGTCGCGCTGCTTTACACTCGTTGATCAACATGTTGCTCACGCAAGAAGCTTGGACCGAAATCTCGCGGCACGCGCAGGAGACCTTTCCTGAAGAGTGTTGCGGCGTCATATTTTCAGCGGGCACAACCGACCAGGTTGTTCGGGTGAAAAATATCCAGAACCGATTACACGCGCTCGATCCTCAGACTTATCCGCGCACGGCTACCATCGCCTACGCCATGGACCCTTTGGAACTCGATTCGGTGATTCGCCAGGGCGAAGAAAGAGGCCGGCGGCTCAAGGCCTTTTATCATTCGCACCCGGACCACGATGCCTACTTCTCCGACGAAGACAAGGCGTTTGCCAGCCCCTTCGGCGAGCCGACGTACCCCAACGTGGGGCAGATCGTTATTTCGATTTACAATCGCGCCGTGAAGGTGATCCGCGCCTTTGAATGGTCCGCCGCACGGAACGACTTCGCCGAAGTGCCCCTCGACCGTTTGTAACCGCATGGCCGAAGCACGCGAAACCTTCGTCGACTCTCAGGGACTGCCGATTCATTGCCTCGAGTGGGGCAAGCCCGCCGGCGAGCCGCTCGTGCTCATTCATGGTTATCTCGATCTCGCGTATAGCTGGCGCGCCTTCGTGGCGGCACTGTAAAAAAACCACGGCGATACGCCGTGGATCATCGCACCCGACTGCCGCGGCCATGGCGACAGCGGCTGGGTGGGCGCCGGCGGCTATTATCATTTTCCCGATTACGTATTCGATCTTGACTGTGTGACGCGAGCGTTCGGCGCGCCGCGCATCCGGTTGATCGGTCACTCGATGGGCGGAACCATTTCGCTTCTGTACGCCGGCACGTTCCCCAAGCACGTCTCCAAGTTGGTGCTCATCGAAGGCATCGGCCCGCTCGGCATGAGCTACGCGGACGCGCCGCCACGCATGGAAAAGTGGATCGCGGAAGTACGCGAGCGCGGCCGCCGCCATTTTCGCGAGTACACGAGCGTCGAGGCAGGCGCCAGCCAGTTGCGCCAAACCAATCCGAGATTGCATCCTACTCTCGCGCTCGATTTGGCGCGCGCCGCGATGAAACAGAATGACAAGGACAAATGGGTTTGGAAATTCGATCCGTTGCACCGCACCCTCACGCCGCAACCTTTTTACACAGCGCAGGCTCTTGAATTTCTGCGCCGTATCGAATGCCCGGTTTTAATCGTCGATGGCAAGGAAAGCCGCCAAGCGCGGCGCACCGACAAACAAGAAAGATATGACGCGATCGCGAACTATCGTCGCGCCACGATCGACAGGGCCGGCCACATGGTGCATCAGGACAACCCCGAGCAGTTGGCAGAAGTTGTCGCGGCTTTTTTGAAATCGTAACCCAGTCTTCTTTCTAAATGATAGAATTGTGCAGCCAGCCGCGCGGCTGGCAAATTCGCCCGGTGAGACCGATGTTTGATGCGCCGGAAGACCTTGACTATTGAAGTCGATTTCGGTGATTATAGCGCTGCGATTATTGAGACCGCTTGATGACTATGGGAAACTACAAAGAAGTGATTCTGTTGATGCAAAGGACGACCCGTGCGCAAAGGCCATACATCGCGCAAGACCGGCGATCCTCTCGATAAGTCGGCACGCGATTCGCGAGAAGTAACCGTATCGACGACGCGGCGAAGGGGCCGTCCACGTGCCGAGTCGTCTTCTCCCAATATCGACCTGACCCTGAAACATTTCCACCGTCGCAATGAAGGAGCGCTCACGTCGGGGGACGGCAAGAGGCTTTACCTACGAGTCGGCGATGAGGTCAATCACCTGCGTTATGAAGAGTGGGGCTTGGGAGTGGTAATGGAAGTGATGACATCGTCGGTTCCGGGCGGCACCTGTCTCGCCCGCGTGCGCTTTCAAGACGGACAGTTACGCTGCTTTAACAACGATCTTGACAACCAGGCCTGTTGCTACTATTTCGGAGTGCGGCGCTACTGGAACCCGACCGAAGGCGTCGAAGCCATTCGGACACAATTCTTTTTAAGGAGATAGCTTCATGTCTACACGATGGAAATTCTTTGCCGCCGCCTTCGCCCTAGCTCTCACCTTTTTGTCGCCGCCTTCGCTAAAAGCGGAAGACGTCGTGGAAAATGCCGGTGTCGCCATCGGTGTCAGCATCGGAAATATGCTTTTTCTGCCGATCAAAGCAATTTCGATGACCATGGGCGTATTCAGCGCCGGATTCTCCTACGCTGTCACCGGGAATGCCGACCTAACCAAGCAAATTTGGCAGGACACAACCCAGGGCCCCTACGTGATCACGCCCGAACTCGCCCGTACCTCGATCGGGCAACGCCCGGAGCTTCTTGAGAAAAAATAAAAAACGGCATGCAGCCTTACTCGAATGAGCATGGCAGCATGCCGTTTTTTTCGCGTCTTGCCGTTCGTACCGCTTAAGCTAAATTTGTTTTGAAGAAGCTAACGGTTCTTCCCCATGCGTCCTTGGCTGCTTCGGGATTGTAGCGGTCTGCGTTGGTATTGTTGTTAAACGCATGTTTCGCGCCCGGATAAACTTTACAATCAAACTTTTTCCCCGCCTTCTGTAGCGCCGCCTTCAAAGGCTCCACGCCCGGCATGATGTTCGCATCATCTTCGGCATAGTTCCCCATCACCGGACAAGGAATGTTGGCAACGGAATCAAGTGGATCCGGGTTGCGGCCGTAGTAGACAATCGCTGCGTTAAGGTCCTTGCTCTTGGTGGCAAAATTTAGCGACTGACCGCCGCCCCAGCAGTAGCCGACGACACCGAATTTGCCGTTGACGTAGTTCTGCTTTTTCATATAAGCCACAGCTGAGGCCAAATCCTCGGCTACCATGGTGCCGTTTACCTTCTGAATTT
Source organism: Binatia bacterium (assembly GCA_040510635.1). GTDB lineage: Bacteria > Desulfobacterota > Binatia > UBA9968 > UBA9968 > DP-20. The sequence goes on from JBEVIO010000081.1 coordinate 2,926, forward strand.
CTTTGGTGGCCTCATCACTGCCATTCCATTTGTCACTGCCACCGATCCGGCTCATGCAATCCACGGCGATCGCCGAAAAACCGTCTTTGGCAAACCGGCGCGCCACGTCTTTGATATGGCCGACGAGTCCCCGGTTTTCGTGAATCACAATAACCGTACCCAGATTCGTCCCGCTCTTCGGCCGTGCTACATAAGCGTTGACGGTTCCGGCTTGACCGGGGAATGAGACCATTTCCGAGGTCAAACTGGAATCATTCGGATCGACGATATTTTCTATAGTCTGAGCCATTGTAAAACCTCCTTCAGCAAATTTTTAAATCATTCGCCCCAGCTATAGCTAAAAACAAAATTCAAATCCAGACCCATTTGCCGGATTGTAGGCCCTCAAAACAGCAACGGCGCCTTGACGGCGCCGCTGTTCGGGGAACTCGCGATTTTCTCTGAAACGAAGAGAAGGGATCAGCGTCTCACGCCGAGGTCGAGCTCGCGGCGGAAGATGACTTTTCACCGCTCGACGGAGTGCTCTCGCTTTTCTTACTCTCTGTCTTGGTTTCTGTCTTGGTTTCTTTGCTTTCTTTATTATTTGAATCCGCAGGCGACTTGGCGGCTTTGTCGTCCTTGGCATCGCCATTTTGACCTTTACGTGCGTAGTCGGTTACGTACCAGCCGGTGCCTTTCAGTTGAAACGAAGTGTTCGAGATGAGCTTTTTGACTTTATTCTTACAAGTGGGACATTTGCTCAGCGACTTCTCGGTGATTCTTTGCGTGACCTCAAAGGTGCCGCATTTTTGGCATTGATACTCGTAGATAGGCATGGAAAATCCTCAACTTAGCTGTTTGTGGAATAACCTTAACCACAGTCTTCGACGATGTCAATTGACGCTCCTGGCGGCTCCATTCATGCCCGCGCATTGCGGTCCGAGCCGTCTTCTTTGACATGCGGCCCGCCGAATCCTTCCGAGCGGTTGCCGAACAGCACCAACGGTTCCGTTCCGTTGTTGGTAATTTGATAATAGTCCTTGGCTTCCAAGAA
>JBEVIO010000082.1:0-8040 GCA_040510635.1 Binatia bacterium
TCGGGCGGCGCGGTGGCGAGCGCGGCCGTGGGCGGCGCCAATTTGGTAATGACGGCCTGTTACATCAACACGCTGCCCTATGAATTGATCATTCAGGAATCGGTCAAGTCGGTAGAAGACCTGAAAGGTAAAAGCGTCGGCATCAGCCGGGTCGGCAGCGCGTCGGACGTCGCCGCGCGGGTATTGATGAAAGGCCTGGGCTTGGAGCCGGTTCGGGACGTGCCGATCCTTCAAGTCGGCGGGCCGACCGAGCGCGCGGCGGCTTTTCGCACCGGTAGGATCATCGGTTTTCCTTCACCGCCGGGCACCATTCATCTCGCCAAGGGCATGCCCCATCGGGTCATGATCAGCACCGCCGACTTTAAAAAGCGCTATGAATTTCCATACATTTGCTCCACGACGACGAAAACCTATCTGGCGAGCCATCGCGAAACCATGCGGCGGCTCACGATGGCGCTCGTCGAAGCGACGCATTTTCTCAAAACCCGCAAAGAAGACACGAAGAAATTTATCGCCAAATACACGCGCCAGGATAATCCCCAATATTTGGAAGATTCCTACGCCGCCAATGTCAAGCTGCATGATCGCGTGCCGCTGGTGACGCGCGAAGGAACCGAAGTGCAGATCAAAGAAGCGCTGGCGCGCAAGCCCGGCGCTACCTTGCGAGTCGAAGACATCGTCGATGACAGCATCGTGCGCGAGCTGGAAAAAAGCGGCTTCATCGACAAGGTTTATAAATAGCCGGTGCCTTGATGCCAAGGATTGCCGCCGTTGTTCTATCCGCCGGTGAATCGAGTCGCATGGGGCGGCCGAAGGCGCTCTTGCCGATCGAAGGCGAGACGTTCATTGGGCGCATCGTCGGGTCGCTGAAGCGAACTCAGGTCGGCAAGATCCTTGTCGTTCTGGGTCACAATGCGGACCCATTAGCCGCCGCGATTCGCGCGCTGCCGGTAGAAATTCTGATCAATCCAAATTACCAGCTGGGACAATTGTCGTCGCTGCAAGTCGCGGTGCGGAACTTGCTGCCCGACCCGGACTGCGACGGCATGCTCGTTCATCTCGTCGACCATCCCTACATTGACGCGAGCCTGGTCGACCGGATGATCCGACAATTTTACGAATCGAAAAAAAACATCGTTGTGCCGCGCTGCCGCGGCAAACGCGGCCATCCGGTGCTGTTTTCGCGGCGGCTCTTCAGCGAATTACTCGACGCGCCGATGGATCAAGGCGCCAAAGCCGTGGTCAATGCGCATGGCGATGCAACCTTGGAGATAGAGACCGACGACGAGGGCATTGCGGTCGATATCGATACGCCGGAACTTTACCGTCAACACGTCAAAGGAGAATGAATGTCCAAGCTCAAATTAACTCTGGCCTGCGGCGATTACGATTTCTTGCGGCCGCTGATCAACGGCGAGATTCAGCCGCAGGGAATCGAGCTCAACGTTTTGACGATGCCGTCGCCCGAGCGCCACGGACGCATGCTGCGTCATGAAGAATTCGACGTTTGTGAATTATCCTTGATCGGCTATCTGGTCTCGCGCGACAAAGGCTGCGACTACAACGCAATCCCAGTTTTTCCGCATCGTCGTTTTCGCCACCAGTATATGGTCAAAAGAACCGGCTGCGGCATCGAGAAGCCGTCCGATCTCAACGGCAAAAGGGTCGCATTGGATACCTTGCAAAATTCCGCCGGGCTGTGGATGCGCGGCATTCTGCAAGATCATTATGGCGTCGATTTAAAGACGATAGAGTGGTGGTGCCAGGAAGAGGAGGACATTCCTTTCGAGCCCGCCAAATGGATGAACGTCAAGCGCGTAGCGCCTGGCAAGAACGTCGACCAGATGTTGCTCGAGGGCGAGCTGGAGGCGGCGCTCTACCCGGAAACCTTGCCGTCGATCCGCAGCGGCAATCCGAAAGTCGCGCTACTCTTTTCCGAGCCGAAGAAAGCGGAAATCGAATACTACAAAAACGGCGGCTTCTTTCCGATCATGCACACGGTGGTCGTCAAGAATCCGATTTTAGCCGAACACCCATGGGTGGGCATCAGCTTGGTGCGCGCGTTTCAGCAGGCCAAGGAAATTTGCTATGCGCGCAACAGCGACCCGCGCAGTTTCGCCTTGGTTTGGGTGCAGGACCTGATGCGCGAGCAAAAGGAAATTTTCGGTCCCGACCCTTGGCCTTACAACCTCGATGACAATCGCAAGGCGCTGGAAGCCGTGATCCGTTACGAATTCGAGCAGGGGATGATCAAGAAAAAGCCGGCGGTCGAAGATCTATTTTTTGTGCCGAGCCTTCAAAGAATTCAGCACTACGTGTAGCGGCTAGGGTCGGTGCGTTGATATTGATAATAGCCAGATTGTAAAGGGAGGCAGTTCATCCCAAACTCGCGCTCCTCAACCAACCTCCCTCCTCCAGCTGCAAATTCCAATAGCTGGTATCCAAGAATTGTGAGGGCATACTTTGCGATATGCCTGCCCGCGCAGACCCACACTGAATTATTTGCTATGCTGATGCCCCATGCATCCAAGGGCTAGGACCATCGCTGCCGGGTTCGTTATTCTGGGCTTGGTATTATTCGAGGGTTGTGACGTGGAAGAAAAATTCATTTTTTTCCCAATTGCCGAGATTTCACAAACGCCGCGCAATTACGGCCTCTCGTTCGAAGATGCCTACTTCAAAACGGAAGACGGCGTGACGCTCAACGGCTGGTTTGTCGCTTATCCCGGCGCGTCCACGACGCTCCTCTGGTTTCATGGTACTGGAGGAAACATCGGCCATCGCTCGCAACACCTTAAGCTCCTGCACGACAAACTTAAAATCCATATCTTCATTTTTGATTATAGAGGTTATGGAAAAAGCGCGGGTAAACCTTCTGAAGAAGGCACCTACAAAGATGGTGTGGCGGCCTTGGAGCATCTTCGTTCGAGAAAGGACGTCGAAGCCAAACGAATCGTCTTGTTTGGGCAATCACTAGGCGCGGCGGTGGCGACGGAGATCGCCGTGAGGCAGTCGGGGCTGGCGCTCATTCTCGAAGCGCCCTTTACCTCCATCCGCGACATGGCGCGAATCGCGGTTCCATGGCTTCCGATCGGCTCTTTTCTTCAAACAAAGTACGATAGCCTGGCGAAAATCAAACAGGTCCGCGCGCCGATCCTGGTTCTTCACGGCGACTTTGACGACGTGGTTCCCTTTGATCAAGGAAAAAGAATCTTTGCCGCCGCTCCCGAGCCGAAAGAGTTCTACACGATCCAGGGCTCGCACCACAACGATACCTATATCATTGGCGGTGAAGCCTATTTTAAAGCTCTGAAAGATTTTATCGACAAGGCCGACAGGCGGCGTTGAATCTGGTCTTAGGCCTGTGAGTCGTCGTTTTTCCTCTTAAGGAGTACGGGGGATGTGTCGGCGCTTGACCAGCGGGAAGGTTATTCATGCGCGCCGTTCATATCGGTGCGATTGACTCGAACGACTTCAAACGTTTGGACCAAGGCATGCTCAGAGTGGAAAGCGGAAATCCTCCTCGATCGCGTTTTCCATGCCGAAGCGTAGCAGGTCTTTCACGTCCAACTTCGTCTCATCCTCTTCCACGTCGATGAAGCGCGCCTTTGTCGCCGGATGTTTCGGCACGAAAAGCTGGCAGCAATCTTGATCTGGCACCGAGGAAACTTCGAATGTGCCGATGCGCCGCGCTTGATCGATAATTTCCTGTTTATCCATCCCCACCAGGGGACGTAGAATCGGCAAGCGTGCGGCTTGTTGGATCACCGCCATGTTATCGAGCGTTTGCGAGGCGACTTGCCCCAGGCTTTCGCCTGTAATCAGGGCTTTGGCTTTTTCCTGCCGTGCGATCGCTTCGGCGATGCGCAGCATCATGCGCCGGTAAAGGACCACGCGCAGGGGCCGGGCGACCGCGGCGACAATCTGACGCTGGATCTCAGCGAAGGGCACCATGTAAAGACGGGAGGTGAATTGATGACGGGTCAATAATTGCACGAGCTGGCGCACCTTTTCCTGCGACGTTTTGTCCTGATAGGGCACGCTATGAAAATGCACGAAGATAATCCGGCAGCCGCGTTGCATCATCCGGTATGCCGCAACCGGCGAATCGAAACCGCCGGAAATCAGCGCGGCGACTCGCCCGCTTGAGCCGACGGGTAAACCGCCGGCGCCGGCAATCTTGTTGAAGCCGAAAAAAGCGTCGCGCGGGAGGATTTCCACCGTCACCGTGAATTCGGCATTCTCTAGATCGACCCGCGCCCCGGACTTTTCTTTGACGGCGGCGCCCAGCTGCCGGTTGATTTCAGGCGAAGTCAGCGGAAAAGTTTTGTCGCCGCGCTGGGTTTCGATGCGAAAGGATTGGAATCGGCCGCCGTTCAGGGATTCCAGTATACGGCTGCGCAGCGCATCGATGTCTCGCGCGGTTCGCTCGACAATCGAGAAATTCGCGACGCCGAACACGGTGCTCATACGCTCGATGAGCGTGGCGGCGGGCACGTCGTTTTTGAAGGTGAGCAGCAGACGCGCCGGCAGGCTGCGGATTTCTTTGGCGCCGAGATCTTTGACGGCGGCGAGCAGATTTTTCTTGAGCAGCTCGGTGAAATAGGCGCGATTGCCTTTCTTGAGCGCGATCTCATGGTAGCGCACGAGCACCGAATCCATGCCGTCACTGATAACAGATCCATTGTGCTTTTGCATGTAACTACCCCTATGGTAGTATCGCATCATCACCGCTGGCAGGAGCGAGCTATGAGCAATTTCAAAAAGCTTTCAGAGGCGAGGCAGTTCTCGCCCGAGAAGATGAAAAAGAACGGTGTGTTCGAAACCGACAGATTTTTCTGCGACACCTACTGTTTCGAGCCGGGGCAAGAGCAGAGTCTGCACACGCACGGCGGGCAGGACAAGGTCTATTACATTCTCGAGGGCAAGGGTGTGTTCACGGTGGGGGATGAGCAACGCGAGCTCGGGGCCGGTGAAATCGTGCTCGCGCCGGCTGGACAGAATCACGGCGTCGCCAACCGTAGCCAGGAAAAGCTCGTGACTCTCGTATTTGTCACGCCTAAGCCGCACCATTAACCGCCATGACTCCGGAAGAAAAAGACGTCGCGCAAGCGAACGAGGGCTTCTATCGGGCCTTCGAAAGCCTCGACATCAAGAAGATGGAATCGGTGTGGGCGAGCGAGGGTGAAATCCAGTGCGGCCATCCGGGTTGGCGCATCCTGCGCGGCCGGAAGCTGGTCATGGAAAGCTGGCGGCAAATTTTTGAGAATACACCGCAGATCAGGTTCATGCTGACCGACCTGTCGATCGAAGTGCGCGGCGAGCTCGCGTGGGTGACGCTCTATGAAAATCTGAACAGCTCATTGGAAGGGCAGAATGTCGCCGCGATGATTCTCACGACGAATATTTTTCGCAAGGGCCCCGACGGCTGGCGCATGATTCATCACCACGGCTCGTCCGTGGCGCAGCCGCCGCAGGATCAGACGCCAACCGTCCACTAATCTCCATCGCCCCGATCTATTTTCATGCAAAGCTTCGATGGAAAGGTCGCCCTCATCACCGGCGCGGGCCGGGGCATTGGCAAAGCCGTGGCTCTTTCCCTGGCGCAAATGGGCTGCCGCGTTGTCTTGGCTGCGCGCACCTCGGGCGAGCTCGAAAAAGTTAAGCTCGACATTCAAAATGACAAGGGTGTTGCCATCGCCGTCCCCACGGATCTTACGCGTGATGAGGACATCGACATGCTTGTCAGGGAAAGCGAGCGACAATTCGGTGCCGTTGATTTCCTGATCAACAATGCGGGATGGGGTAAACGAGCATCGGTTGTTCGAGCCAAAATAGCGGACTGGGATCAAACGCTGCGCGTCAATCTGCGCGCGCCGATGCTCCTCGCGCAGAAACTATTACCGGCAATGATCGAGAAGGGCGAAGGCGCGGTGATCAATATCGGCTCGGTGTCGGGCAAAAGCGGCGAGGCGAACGGGGCCGCGTATTCAGCTTCGAAGTTCGGCTTGATCGGCTTCACGCAGTCGCTCTATGAAGAAGTGCGCGAGCATGGCGTCAAAGTGTCGGTGATCCTGCCCGGCTTCGTCGATACCCCGCTAATTCCTCCCAATCGGCAGTTGGATCGGAGCAAGATGATTCAGCCCGCCGATATCGCCCAGGCGGTCTGCTATATCCTGACCTCGCCGGCGACCAGCTGCCCAGTGGAGATCACCGTGCGGCCGCAGCGAACACCGTACCGATAACTCTCACGCGCAAAGCTCTTGCAAAAAGGGGAGTGTGACCTCCTCCAGGCTGTCGACGACGGCATGGGCTTCATGGAGCAATTTTGCGGGATGCGAATTGGTGACCGCGAGGCACTTCATGCCGGCACGCCGCGCGCCGTGGATGCCTTCTTTCGAGTCTTCGATCACCACGCATTCACCTGCTTGAATGAACCCACCGGTTTTTTCGCGCCCGTTCAACGCCAGCAATGCTTTTAAGAAAATTTCCGGCTCGGGCTTGCCTTTTTTTACGTCTTCAGCGCTGACGATCGCTTGGAAACAATCACGCAGCCCGGCCGCAGTCAAAATCGTTTCGATCTCGTGGCGCAGCGCGCCGGAAGCGACGGCGAGCGGCAGCCGGGATAGTTCGGCAAGCAAAGATTTTACGCCCGGAAAAATAGCCACGTGATCGCGAATGGCGTCTTGGTAGTAGTCGGCTTTGCGTCGGATGAGCTCATCGAGTTTGGCATCGCTGATCGGGCGATTGTTTTCCCGCAGTCCCGTGATGAACGCGCCGCGATCGTCAAAGCCCAGGTAGCGCTCGTAATAGGCTTCCTCTGTCAACGTAATGCCTTCCTCACCGAGAACCCGCCGAAAAAGCGCAAAATGGATCGGCTCGTCATCGACGATGATGCCGTTGAAATCAAAAATCACGGCGCGAAGCATCACGGTACGATTACAGAAATATTCTTTTACTTCAACTGAATATACGCTAGAAGAAAAGCATGGCATCAGACCACGACGCCCACCACCACGCGCACGGCCACGGCCATATCGAGTTTCGTTTTTGCCCGCGCTGCGGCGGCACGCTCGATAAAAAAATCGTGAAAACAAACGAGCCGCGCCGTCTGGTCTGCCAGGCGTGCTCGTTTATTTTTTACCAGGATCCGAAAGTGGTCGCCGGCACGATTTTTACCTTGGAGGGGGGCATCGTCTTGTTGAAACGCGGCGTCGAGCCGGCGCTCGGCAAGTGGGTTTTTCCGGGCGGCTACGTCGATCGCGGCGAGAGCGTACGCGACGCGGCAGTGCGCGAGACCAAGGAAGAATCGCAGCTCGACGTAAAATTGGGGCCGCTGCTCAACGTCTATTCTTATCCACGTTCGCCCAACGTGATCATCGTGTATACCGCTGACGTGATCGGCGGTGAGCTGGCAGCGGCGGACGAGTCTTTGGCAGCGCAGATCTTCGCGCCGAAAGAATTGCCCTGGCACGAACTCGCTTTTGACAGCACCAAGGATGCGCTCAATGATTACATCAATCGTTATCTAAACCTTTAACTGAGCGGTCCTCGTGTCGAGCCGATGCTCAAGAATTCTCTGCGGCTTGCTGCGGGGCCGCCAGCTTTCGCTTTGCTTAAAGCGAAGGCGTTTTTTTGTTTCTATCGCGCTTGGGGAAATTACAACTTGGCACTGGGACCCTTCGAAGCGCCAATTGGATTGTTCAGTTTCCCAGGATCACTTCGTCGTATTGTGACTCTGGGATATTCAGCGCAGCGAGGACCTTGCGAAGCTTCTGCAGTGGCGTCGCACTACTATCATCGTTCTGGACGATTGTGTGGATCAAATGACAAATTAGCCGGCACACCTGTCGAGCCATGGGATCGGAGAAACGGTTGGGGTAGTTTTTTTCCCAAAGTTCTCGGATTTGCGCATCGTCCATCCCGGATATCTTAGAAAATTTAGAAAAAATTGGCAAGACTTGTCCATTAATATCATAAATTCTTCGTTTTCTTCATATGCGCGGCTTGCGTGGTGTCGGGAGAGTAAAGTACAGGAGG
>JBEVIO010000083.1:0-14537 GCA_040510635.1 Binatia bacterium
GAATACCGGGTTGATAAAGCCGGTATCGTTCACGTGCCGGTGGGAAAAGCTTCCTTCGGCGCTGAACAGCTTCTCGATAACGCCCGCGCAGTGCTCCTGTCTATTTTGCGAGCGAAGCCGGCGTCGGCGAAGGGAAATTATGTCAGGGGTGTGACCGTTGCTACGACGATGGGACCGGGAATCAAAATCGATCTTGCGCAAGTTCGCGCGATGGCCGCCTAAGTCGCCAGAGTTCAGTTATCGCGAGCCGAGTCATTTTTTGCATCATTTAAGTTAGGGAGATGACAATGTCGGAAGCGCAGGATGTGCGTGCCAGCCACGGCGAAAAAGCCGAAACCGTGGCGGCGATTCACCAGCGGCTAAAATCGGCCAAGATGGCGATCGTCACCCAATATCGTGGACTCAGTGTGGCACAGATGACTCGGTTGCGGCGCGAGATTCGCGATGCCTCGGGCGAATACCAGGTGATCAAGAACACGTTGGTGCGCCGCGCGCTTGACGGCACCGCGTTTGGCGATTTGGAAAAACTTCTCGAAGGGCCCAACGGTTGGGTCTTTGCCTACGAAGATCCGGTGGTTTTGTCCAAGGCCCTGGTCAAGTTTGCCGACGACCATGACCGATTGACGATCAAGGGCGGCGTTTTCGAAGGCCGCTTTATGGATCCCGCCGGGGTGAAGGTCTTGTCACAAATGCCAAGTAAGCCGGAGCTGCAAGCCAGGTTGCTCGCGATGATCAACGCTCCGGCAACGCAGCTGGTGCGCCTGATTCAAGAGCCTGGAGCTAGGATGGTGCGATTGCTCGAATCGGTTCGGAAGTCGAAGACTGAATAACGGAATATCTGCATAATTAATATAAGGGGGAACGATTTTATGGAAGGCGTATCCAAGGAACAGGTTAAGGATTTTATCAAAAACATGACCTTGATGGACGCGGCCGCGCTCGTCAAGGAGTTGGAAGAAGAGCTGGGGGTGAGCGCAGCTGCGCCGATGGCAGTCGCCGCGGCGTCAGGGCCGGCCGCGGCGGCGGCTGAAGAAAAGACCGAGTTTAATGTCATTCTCGCAGAGGCCGGCGAAAAGAAGATTCAAGTCATCAAAGTCGTCCGTGAATTGACGGGTCTTGGTTTAAAAGAGGCAAAGGATCTTGTCGATGGCGCCCCCAAACCGGTGAAAGAAGCGGTGCCGAAGGCCGAAGCCGAGACGATCAAGAAAAAACTCGAAGAACAGGGCGCGAAGGTCGAAATCAAGTAGACCGCTTCGGGCTGTGCTTGCCGGTGAGTTACATTCATGAATCGTTGACCGCAAGTTCAACAGAGGAGTGTCCATGGCATTTCAAGTTGCCAACAATTTACGATTTCGCCGAACTTTTGGGAGGATCAGGAAAATTATCGATCTTCCCTATTTAATTGAAATTCAAAAGAACTCATATGAGCTGTTCCTGCAAAAGGACGTGGCGCCGATGGAGCGCCAAAGCATGGGTTTGCAGGAAGTTTTTAAATCCGTCTTTCCGATCAAGGACTTCAATGAAACGGCGTCACTGGAATTCGTCAGTTTTTCGTTGGGTGAGCCCAAATACGATGTCGAAGAATGTCATCAACGCGGCATGACGTTCGCTGCGCCTTTGAAAGTCACGGTACAGCTGGTGCTGTGGGATGTCGATCAGCAAACCGGCTCACGCAGCATCAAAAACGTCAAGGAGCAAGAGGTTTATTTCGGCGAGATTCCGCTGATGACCATCAACGGCACGTTCATGATCAACGGTACCGAGCGGGTTATCGTCAGCCAGCTTCATCGTTCCCCCGGCGTATTTTTTGAGCACGACAAGGGCAAAACTCACGCCAGCGGCAAGCTGCTTTACTCTGCCCGCGTCATTCCCTATCGCGGCTCATGGGTAGATCTGGAATTTGATCCTCGCGATGTTCTCTACGTGCGCATCGACCGGCGACGTAAATTTCATGCCACGGTATTGTTGCGCGCGCTGGGCATGACGACCGAAGACCTGCTTAATTATTATTATAAGAGCGATACCCTTGTTTTTGATGGGCGCAAGCCAGCGCTCCTATTCAATCCCGGGCATTTGATCAACGCCAAGGTAAGCGCGGACGTGCGCGATCCCAAGTCCAACGACATTATCGTTAAGGAAGGCAAAAAATTTACCCGCCCGATCCTGCGCCAAATGGAAGCCGCCAAGATGAAGCAGGTTCCCGTGGTGTGGGAAGATATTTTAGGGCGAGTGGCGGCGCACGATATTATCGATCCGCAAACCAAGGAAGTGCTGGTCGAGTGCAATCAAGAAATTACCCAGGAAAAGCTTGATCTCATTCGGGACAAAGGAATCCACCAGATCGATGTGTTGTTCATCGATGAGTCCAGCGTCGGCCCCTATTTGCGCAATACTTTACTCCAAGATCGCATTAAATCCCCCCAAGATGCGATTCTGGAAATCTATCGTCGTTTGCGTCCGGGTGATCCGCCGACGGTGGAATCGGCGACCAATTTCTTTAACAATTTATTTTTTAATCCGGACCGTTACGACCTTTCCAAAGTCGGTCGTCTCAAGCTCAATCATCGCTTGAAGCTCAATGTGCCTCTCGAACAGGGTACCTTGCGCAAGGAAGATATTCTCGAAGTTGTGCGTTACTTGATGGAGCTCAAAAACGGCAACGGATCGGTGGACGATATCGACCATCTTGGCAATCGCCGGGTGCGAGCGGTCGGCGAGCTTGTCGAAAATCACTTCCGTGTCGGTCTGGTGCGCATGGAGAGAGCGATCAAAGAAAAGATGAGCTTGCAGGACATCGAAACTTTGATGCCGCAGGAGTTGATCAATTACAAACCGGTTTCGGCGGCGCTCAAGGAATTTTTCGGTTCGAGCCAGCTGTCGCAATTTATGGATCAAACCAATCCGTTATCGGAGATTACTCACAAGCGGAGGCTATCAGCTTTGGGCCCGGGCGGTTTGACGCGCGAGCGCGCGGGTTTCGAAGTCCGTGACGTTCATCCGACACACTACGGCCGGGTTTGTCCGATCGAGACGCCGGAAGGTCCGAACATCGGTCTGATCGCGTCGCTAACGACCTATGCGCGAGTCAATGATTTCGGTTTTATCGAGACTCCCTATCGTGAAGTAGAAAACAGCCGAGTGACCGATCGCATCCGTTATCTGTCGGCGCTGGAAGAAGAGGATCATGTAATTGCCCAGGCCAACGCGCCGATTGACGGCCGCGGTAATTTCACGGCGGATCTGGTTTCGTCTCGCAAAGGCGGCGAGTTCGTCATGGCGCGCCCGGAAGAAATCAACTTCATGGACGTGTCACCGAACCAGCTTGTCAGTGTCGCGGCTTCTTTGATTCCGTTTCTAGAAAACGACGACGCCAACCGCGCCCTGATGGGTTCCAACATGCAGCGGCAAGCTGTGCCGCTACTGAGAACCGAAGCGCCGCTGGTGGGCACCGGCATGGAGAAGACCGTGGCGCGCGACTCCGGCGTTACAGTGGTGGCGCGGCGCGATGGCGTGGTGGAGAGCGTGGATTCGACCCGGATCGTTATCAAGGCGGATAAGGCGTCGAGTCCGCGCGACACCGGCGTCGATATTTACAATTTGGTGAAATACCAACGGTCGAACCAAAATACCTGCATGAATCAGCGGCCGATCATTCTGGTCGGTGATCAAGTCAAGGCCGGCGATGTGATCGCCGACGGGCCATCGACGGAGATGGGCGAGCTGGCTCTCGGTCGCAACGTTGTGGTCGCCCTGATGCCGTGGGGCGGATATAACTTCGAGGATTCGATTCTAATCAGTGAGCGGGTCGTCAAGGAAGATATCTACACCTCGATCCACATCGAAGAGTTCGAATGCGTCTCGCGCGACACCAAATTGGGTCCCGAAGAGATTACCCGAGATATTCCCAATGTCGGCGATGAAGCCTTGATGGACCTCGACGAGAGCGGCATTATCCGGATCGGCGCTGAGGTGAAGCCCGGCAATATCCTGGTCGGCAAGATTACGCCCAAAGGCGAGACCCAGCTCTCGCCCGAAGAAAAATTGCTGCGCGCAATTTTCGGTGAGAAAGCCGGTGAAGTCCGCGATACCTCCTTGCGGGTCCCCCCGGGGGTCGAGGGCACGGTCATCAACGTGCGCATTTTCTCGCGCAAGGGTTTGGGCAAAGACGAGCGCAGCAAGGCGATCGAGGATGAAGAGGTCGTGCGGCTCAGGAAAGATCAGCACGACGAAATCCGCATTCTCCAAGACGGCGCTCTCCGGCGCTTGAAAAGATTGCTCGTCGGGCGCCGGCTCGCGGGACGGATCAGCGACGACAGCCGAAAAGTTCTGCTCAACAAGGGTCAGGAGTTGACCGAGGAAGATCTCGATCAACTGCCGATGTCTTACTGGAGTGAAATCCGCGTCGATAACGAATCCGCGGAAAACGAGCTCAGTCGCATCATCGATAGCACGACCGGACAAGTCAATTTGATCAAGCACGCCTTCGAGGACAAAATTGAAAAGCTCAAAGGCGGCGACGAGTTGCCGCCGGGCGTGATTAAGATGGTCAAGGTCTTTGTCGCGATCAAGCGCAAGCTCCAGGTCGGCGATAAGATGGCGGGCCGTCATGGCAACAAGGGCGTTATTTCGCGAATATTGCCCGAAGAAGATATGCCTTATCTGGAAGACGGGACGCCTGTGGACGTGGTGCTTAATCCGCTCGGTGTTCCTTCCCGTATGAACGTCGGCCAGATTCTCGAAGCTCACCTCGGTTGGGCCGCGCGCAGTCTTGGACACCAGATCGATGAGCTGCTCCGCATGCACCGCGAGGATGGTGACTCCTTGCGCCGCCGCTTGAAAGACTTCCTCAACACCAAAGAAGCGACCGAATTGATCGAAGGCGCGAAAGATCCCGAGGTTGTAAAACTTGCGGAAAAATACCGCGAAGGCGTTCATATCGCTTCGCCGGTGTTTGACGGCGCCGCCGAAGAGGAAATTTTTAACCTGCTGAGAAAAGCGGGATTGCCCGCGACTGGCCAGGTAACCCTTTACGACGGGCGATCTGGTCAACCGTTCGATGGCAAAGTGACAGTTGGCGTGATGTACATCATGAAGCTGCACCATCTGGTCGACGATAAAATACATGCCCGTTCGACCGGTCCTTATTCGCTGGTCACTCAGCAACCGCTGGGAGGTAAAGCGCAATTCGGCGGTCAGCGCCTGGGAGAAATGGAAGTTTGGGCGCTGGAAGCGTACGGCGCGGCCTACACGCTGCAGGAAATGCTTACGGTCAAATCCGACGACGTCGTCGGTCGAACGCGCATGTACGAAGCGATCGTCAAGGGCGACAACCTGCTTGAGCCGGGCTTGCCGGAATCTTTTAACGTCATGGTCAAAGAACTACAAAGTTTGGGCCTCGATGTCGATCTAGTGGAAGAAAAGTAGCGAAGCCAGATTAGCTTAGCTGCTTGAACCGGAGGTTGATTCGACTATGGAAGATCTATTTAATTTGTTTGAAAAGCCAAAAAATCCTCTAAGTTTTAACGCGATAAAAGTTTCGATCGCGTCGCCGGACAAGATCCGCTCTTGGTCCCACGGCGAAGTCAAGAAACCGGAAACGATCAACTATCGAACTTTCAAACCGGAGCGCGACGGCTTGTTTTGCGCCAAGATTTTCGGACCGACCAAAGACTACGAATGTAACTGCGGCAAATACAAACGCATGCGCCATCGCGGCGTAGTTTGCGAGAAATGCGGTGTCGAAGTCATTCAGTCCAAAGTGCGGCGCGAGCGCATGGGTCACATCGAGCTGGCGACACCGGTGGTTCATATCTGGTTTTTGAAAAGTTTGCCGAGCCGCATCGGCGCACTCCTCGATATGTCACTCAAGGAAATTGAGAAAGTGCTCTATTTCGAGTCCTACATCGTCATTGATCCTGGCGAAACGCCGCTGCAATATAAAGAACTATTGACCGAGGCTCGTTACCGCAAAACGGTCGAAGAATTCGGCGGCAAGTTCGTCGCCGAGATGGGCGCCGAGGCGATTCGTAAGCTCCTCAAAGCGATCGATGTCGTCAAGGTTTCGGACGATCTGCGCCAAGAGATGCGCGACGCCAATTCAGAAGTCCGGCGCAAAAAAATGGCCAAGCGGTTAAAGGTTATCAACGCTTTCAGGACCTCGGGCAACCGGCCTGAATGGATGGTCATGGAAGTGGTCCCAGTGATTCCACCGGATCTTCGCCCGCTCGTGCCTCTCGACGGCGGTCGCTTTGCCACTTCCGATTTAAACGATCTTTACCGTCGCGTCATCAACCGAAACAACCGGCTCAAACGGCTAATGGAACTGAGCGCGCCGGATATGATCATTCGCAATGAAAAGCGCATGCTCCAAGAAGCGGTTGATGCGCTGTTCGACAACGGTCGGCGCGGCCGGGCGATTACCGGTCAAAACCGCCGTCCGCTAAAATCCTTGAGCGATATGCTCAAGGGCAAGACCGGCCGCTTCCGCCAAAACCTCCTCGGCAAACGCGTTGATTATTCGGGCCGCTCGGTGATTGTCGTCGGCCCGGAGTTGCGCTTGCACCAGTGCGGATTGCCGAAGAAAATGGCCCTCGAGCTGTTCAAGCCGTTTATCTACAACAAGCTCGAAGAACGCGGCCTCGTGACGACGATCAAGAGCGCAAAAAAGATGGTCGAGCGTGAACTGCCGGAAGTTTGGGATATTCTCGACGAAGTCATTCGCGAGCATCCGGTCATGCTCAACCGGGCGCCCACCCTGCATCGGCTCGGCATTCAAGCTTTCGAGCCGACGCTCATCGAAGGCAAAGCGATCCAGCTTCATCCGCTCGTGTGCGCGGCGTACAACGCCGACTTCGACGGCGATCAGATGGCGGTGCACGTGCCGCTCTCCGTCGAAGCGCAGGTCGAAGCGCGCGCACTGATGATGTCGACGAATAATATTTTATCGCCAGCGAACGGCAAGCCGATCATCGTGCCGACCCAAGATATCGTCTTGGGGCTTTATTACATGACGCGCGATCGGTTGCGTGCCAAAGGCAGCGGCCGGCTCTTCAGCAGCCCGACAGAAGTGCGCATGGCCTATGATCAAAGTGAGGTCGATATTCAGGCGCCGATCACCGTGAGAATCAACGGTGAGCGCATCGATACCACGGTCGGGCGAATCTTGCTGTACGAAGTGGTCCCGACTGTGATTCCGTTCAAAGAAGTCAATCGAGTGATGAAGAAGAAGGAGTTGGCGAATCTTATTGACATCAGCTATCGCTTGGCTGGCAACAAGGCGACGGTCATTCTCGCCGATCGTTTAAAAGATATCGGTTATGAAAACGCGACCAAGGCTGGGATATCCATTTCCATCAAGGATATGGTCATTCCGCCGAGCAAAGAAGAGCTGCTCAAGAAAGCTCATGATGATGTGCGCGAGATCGAAGAGCAATACAAGAACGGCTTGATCACCGACGGCGAGCGCTACAATAAAGTCGTCGATATTTGGGCCGAGGTGACGGACCGCATCGCCGACGAAATGTTGCGCGATCTCGGATCCGAAAAAGTCACTGACGACCAAGGTCATGAGATTTCAGTTCCGAGCTTCAATCCGATTTTCATGATGGCCGACTCCGGCGCCCGCGGCAGCGCACAGCAGATCCGTCAGCTCGCCGGCATGCGCGGTTTGATGGCCAAGCCTTCAGGCGAAATCATCGAGACGCCGATTACGGCGAACTTCCGCGAAGGCCTTACGGTGTTGCAATACTTCATTTCCACCCACGGCGCGCGCAAGGGGCTCGCGGACACCGCTTTGAAAACGGCCAATTCCGGTTATCTCACGCGCCGGCTCGTCGATGTCGCGCAGGACGCGGTGATCGGCGAAGAAGATTGCGGCACCATGGACGGCATTGAGATGACGCCACTCATGGAAGGCGGGGAGGTTATCGAACCGCTCGGCGACCGCGTTCTCGGGCGGGTGGCTTTGGAAGACATTCGCGATCCGTTCACGGGTGATGTGATCGTCAAAGCGAACCAGGAGATCAACGAGGAGTTGGTTCAACGTATCGAAGACGCGGGTTTGGAGCGAATCCGGATTCGCTCGGTGTTGACCTGCGCCTCCCGCCGCGGCGTTTGCATCATGTGCTACGGACGCGATCTCGGACGGGGCCATATGATTAACTTGGGTGAGGCCGTCGGCGTGATCGCCGCTCAATCGATCGGCGAGCCGGGTACGCAGCTGACGATGCGGACCTTTCACATTGGCGGAACGGCCAGCCGGCGTGCGGAGCAAACGACGCTTGAGTCACGTAACGATGGTTTTGTTAAATTAATCAACGTGAACACCGTGACCAATAAGGACGGGGATCTGGTCGTGATGAATCGCAACGGCGAAGTTGCGATTATCGATTATCCCGAAGGGGAAAAAGGTCGCGAGCGTGAACGCGAACGTTATCCCGTGGTTTACGGCGCCAAGTTGAAAAAGAAGGACGGAACGCGCATCAAGGCAGGCGAGCTTTTGGCCGAATGGGACCCCTACACGATTCCGATTCTCACCGAGGTGAGCGGCGTGATCAAGTTCGGCGATGTCATTGAGAACGTGACCATGGAAGAGAAAGTGGACGAGCGGACAGGTCTATCGACCAAAATCATCACCGATTCGAAAGACGTCGACAAAAGACCGCGCATCTCGATCAAAGACATCGAAGGACAAACCGCGCGGCTCTCGGTTACGGCGGAAGCGCGCTATCTCTTACCCGTGGGCGTGCATATCAACGTTCAAGAGGGACAGACGGTTTATGCCGGCGATGTGCTGGCGAAAATGCCGCGCGAGACAACGAAGACCAAGGATATCACCGGCGGTTTGCCGCGAGTGGCGGAACTTTTCGAGGCGCGCAAACCGAAAGAGTTTGCGGTTATCAGCGAAATCGACGGTGTCGTTTCTTTCGGCAAAGATACCAAGGGCAAGCGTAAAGTCGTCGTCACTCCCGAAGTGGGCGAGCCGCGCGAGTATCTGATCCCGAAAGGCAAACATATCAGCGTCCACGACGCCGATCGGATCAGGGCCGGTGAAGCGCTGATGGATGGCTCCTCGAACCCGCACGACATCTTGAATATCCTCGGCGAAAAGGCACTGGCCAAATATCTGGTCGACGAAGTGCAGGAAATTTATCGGCTTCAGGGCGTGCGCATCAACGACAAGCACATCGAAGTAATCGTCCGCCAAATGCTGCGACGCGTGCGCATCAAAGAGGTCGGCGACACGGAATTTTTGATTGGCGATCAAGTCGAAAAGTGGCGCTTTGATGAAGAGAACCAGAAGGCGATCACCGAGCTCGGAAAACCTGCAGTGGCCGAGCCTCTGCTCCTAGGTATTACTAAGGCTTCGCTGTCGACTGAAAGCTTTATCTCCGCGGCATCCTTTCAGGAAACCACCAAGGTCCTCACGGAGGCGGCGATTCAAGGAAAAGTGGATCTGCTTCGCGGTCTGAAAGAAAATGTGATCATGGGACGTTTGATCCCGGCCGGCACCGGTGTGTCCGACTACGCCAGAGCAGAAATCGAAATCGAGGAGCCGGAAGGTCCAAATGGCGCGCTCCCTGAAGCTGCGGAGGCTTAGAGCTTTGACAATGGGCAGGGATTTTGTTATTAACAGGATTTCCCTAAAGAGGAGTTCCATAACAAACAACTCCTCAGACTCCAAGTTTAAATTGCGCTGAGAAAATATGCCGACGATTAGCCAATTAGTGCGTGAAAGCCGCGAAAAACAACGACGCAAGAACACTGCGCCGGCGCTGCAAAGCTGCCCGCAAAAGCGCGGCGTGTGCACGCGCGTTTATACGTCGACGCCAAAAAAACCCAACTCGGCATTGCGCAAAGTTGCCCGGGTTCGTTTGACGAATGGCATTGAAGTGACTTCGTATATCCCGGGCGTGGGACACAATCTGCAAGAGCACTCCGTCGTGTTGATTCGCGGCGGCCGTGTCAAGGACTTGCCCGGCGTGCGCTATCACATTGTCCGGGGCACCTTGGATTCGATCGGCGTTCAAGAACGCCGACAGAGTCGGTCCAAATATGGTGCCAAGAGGCCGAAGTAGGGAATTATGCCGCGTAAAGGTGAAGTCCGGAAACGAGAAATTTTGCCTGACCCGAAGTATGGGGATAAGGTCGTGGCTAAGTTTGTTAATACCATTATGGGCCGAGGCAAGAAGAGCGTGGCGGAATCGATATTGTATCGCTCATTGGACATCGTCACGGCCAAAGCCAAAGAAGACTCCTTGGGTGTATTCAAACGGGCGATTGAGAATACCCGTCCCAACGTCGAAGTCCGTTCGCGCCGGGTCGGCGGCGCCACGTATCAGGTGCCGGTGGAAGTGCGGCCGCAGCGGCGGCTTTCATTGAGCATGCGCTGGCTCATCGAATCGGCGCGCAGTCGCGCCGAGAAGTCGATGGAAGAAAAATTGGCCGCCGAGCTAATCGACGCTGCCAATAATCGCGGCACGGCGATCAAGAAAAAAGAAGATACGCATAGAATGGCGGAGGCCAATCGAGCCTTCGCCCATTATCGTTGGTAACTAACTGCGTCTGTGATGCTGGGAAAGGAGGCGGTCAATCCGCCTCCTTTTTTTCCGCGCGGCGAAAAATGGCACGAACGGTTTCACTGGAAAAGACCCGCAACATCGGGATTATGGCGCACATTGATGCGGGCAAAACTACGACGACGGAGCGCATCCTCTATTACACCGGGATCAACTACAAGATCGGCGAGGTGCACGAAGGCACGGCGACCATGGACTGGATGGTCCAAGAGCAGGAACGCGGCATAACGATCACTTCAGCCGCGACCACCTGTCTTTGGCGCGATCACCGGATAAACATCATCGACACCCCAGGCCATGTTGATTTCACGATTGAGGTCGAGCGTTCGCTGCGCGTTCTCGATGGCGCCGTGGCAGTTTTTTGTTCGGTCGGCGGCGTCGAGCCGCAGACGGAAACCGTATGGCGGCAGGCGGATAAATACGGTGTGCCGCGCTTGGCCTTCGTCAATAAGATGGATCGCCTTGGGGCAGATTTCTTCCGCGTTGTCAAAATGATTGAAGAGCGCTTGGGCGCGCGACCCGTGGTCGTGCAGCTGCCGATCGGCGCTGAAGATAAATTTGCCGGAATCGTTGACCTGGTCGCCATGAAGGCGATCGTGTGGGAAGACGAGAGCCTCGGCGCCAAGTTTCATGAAGAGCCGATCCCGGCCGAATTAGAGGAACAAGCAGCGGAATACAGGGAAAAACTGCTCGAAGCGGCGGCTGATTGCAATGAAGTGCTGATGGAAAAATATCTGGAAGGCAAAGAGATCTCAGAGTCGGAGCTGCGCGGTGCGATTCGTAGCGGCACGCTCTCGCTCAAGATCGTGCCGATCCTGTGCGGCTCGGCGTTCCGCAACAAAGGCGTTCAGCCGATGTTGGATGCCGTCGTCGATTACCTTCCGTCGCCTCTTGATATTCCACCCGTTAAAGGTGTTGAGCCGGGCACCAACACTGCGGCGGAGCGGCCAGCAAAAGATGACGCGCCATTTTCCGCCCTCGCGTTTAAGATCATGACCGATCCTTTCGTCGGTACGCTGACGTTTTTTCGCGTCTATTCCGGATCCATCACGTCCGGCTCCGGCATTTATAATTCGACGAAAACTAAGAGAGAGCGCATCGGCCGCTTGCTCAAAATGCACGCGAACAAGCGCGAAGAGATCAAGGAAGTTTATGCCGGCGATATCGCCGCCGCGGTCGGGCTGAAAACCGCGACGACGGGCGATACGTTATGCGATGAAGACGCGCCGATCGTGCTCGAGTCGATTGATTTTCCCGATCCGGGTATATCGCTCGCGATCGAACCGAAAAGCAAGGCGGACCAAGAAAAGCTCGGTTTGTCCCTGCAAAAGCTTGCCGCCGAAGATCCGTCCTTCAAAGTCCGCACCGATGAAGAAACCGGCCAGACGATTATCTCCGGCATGGGCGAGCTTCATCTCGAAATCATCGTTGATCGCTTGCTGCGCGAGTTCAATGTCGGTGCCAATGTCGGTAAGCCTCAAGTCGCCTATAAAGAGACCGTTCGCAAAAAAGTTGAACAGCAAGGCCGCTTCGTCCGCCAAACCGGCGGTCGCGGCCAGTACGGCGATGTCTGGATTACTCTTGAGCCGCAGCAACCCGGCGTCGGTTTTGAATTTGTCGATGCGATCAAGGGTGGTTCCATTCCGCGGGAATACATTCCGGCCGTGGAAAAGGGTATTAAGGAAGCGACCGAAAATGGTGCGCTTGCTGGCTATCCGGTGGTCGATGTCAAAGCTACCCTCTTCGATGGCAGCTACCATGACGTCGATTCTTCGGAGATCGCTTTTAAGATTGCCGGCTCGATGGCATTTAAGGCGGCTATGCGCAAGGCCAGTCCCGTGCTGCTCGAGCCGATTATGTCGGTCGAAGTGGTGGTGCCGGAAGAATTTATGGGCGACGTGATTGGTGACATCAGCTCGCGCCGCGGCAAGGTTCTGGGTATGGACACGCGTCCGGCGGCGCAAGCGATCGATGCTCGGGTGCCGCTCGCGCAAATGTTCGGCTATGCCACCGACCTGCGTTCGATGACTCAAGGGAGAGCTACTTATACGATGCAGTTTTCTCATTATGAACCTGTTCCAGCGGCGGTCGCTGAGGGGATCATCGCCAAGTTTGACGGCAAGTCGGATGATGACGTATGAACGAGAAAATTAGGATTCGGCTAAAAGCCTACGACCACCGTGTACTGGACCAGTCGGTGGGGGAGATTGTCGAGACTGTCAGGCGCACCGGCGGCCGAGTGGCGGGTCCGATTCCGTTGCCCACAAGAATTGAAAGATTCACGGTCAACCGTTCGCCGCACGTCGACAAGAAATCTCGCGATCAATACGAAATTCGCACGCACAAACGCCTGCTCGATATTCTCGAGCCGACGCAGCAAACCATCGACGCTTTGGGCAAGCTCGACATCGCGGCCGGGGTAGACGTCGAGATCAAGCTGCAGTGAGACGGGTGACAGCGCGCTCATTTTGATGGGAATGTAAATATGACAGGACTCATTGGCAGAAAAGTCGGCATGACTCAGTTCTACAGCGCCGAAGGCAACGTGATTCCCGTAACCGTCGTCGAAACGGGTCCCTGCGTGGTGGTGCAAAAAAAACAGACGACGACGGATGGGTACAACGCGCTCCAGGTTGGTTTCGGCGCCCGTAAGGCGCAGCGAGTCAATAAGGCCGCCCAGGGCCATATGGCCAAAGCTGGCAAGGGGGCCTTCGAAGTTCTGAGAGAGTTTCGCGTCGACGACGTGGCGCCGTTTGAAATCGGTCAAGAGATCAAAGCCGGCGATCTTTTCAAAGTCGGCGATCGCATCGACGTCTCCGGTATCTCAAAAGGGCACGGTTTTTCCGGCGTCATCAAGCGTTGGTCGTTTGCTGGCTTTCCTGGCTCGCACGGCACGCACGAGTATTTTCGCCACGGCGGATCGATCGGCAACCGGTCGTACCCGGGCCGCGTGCGCAAGGGTAAAAAGATGGCAGGCCATTGGGGCAACGAGCAGATCTCGACGCAGAATTTGGAAGTCGTGGATATTCGTTCTGAAGAGAATTTGATGCTGGTCCGGGGTGCAGTGCCTGGAGCGAAACGCGGTGTCGTTATCTTGCGCCCGGCGGTGAAAAGGTAAGCACAATGGAAGTCCACGTCATTCAACCTATGCTCAACGAGTCGATCTTCGGCGCTAAGACGCGCGCGCACTTGCTCCATCAAGCGGTGGTCATGCAACTCGCCAATCGGCGTTCTGGCACCGCGGCGACGAAATCAAAAGGGTTTGTCCGCGGCGGCGGCAAAAAACCCTGGCGCCAAAAAGGCACTGGGCGCGCGCGGGCGGGCAGCATCCGCTCGCCGATTTGGGTGGGCGGCGGCACGGCATTCGGTCCCCAGCCGCGCGACTATTCCTATCGCCTGCCGCGCACGGCGCGGCGGGAAGCTTTGTTGTCGGCGCTTAGCCTCAAGAATCGGGACGGTAAAATTATTGTCGTCGACAAGCTCGAGCTTGAAGAAGCCAAGACGAAGCTGATGATCAAGGCGCTGGGGGAGCTAAAAATTCAAAGCGCTTTGATCGTGATTGCCGAGGCCAACGTGAAGATCGAGCGTTCGGCGCGCAATCTGCCGAAAGTGAAAGTGCTGCGGGTCGACGGTTTGAACGTCTATGACCTATTGTGTTACGAGCACTTGGTCCTAACCGAGCCGGCGCTAAAACGACTGGAGGAGAGGTTGGTGGCATGAAAAGTCTGCACGATATAATCCGAGCGCCATTGATCTCGGAAAAGGGCACGCTCTTGACCGAGAGCGCCAACCAGGTGCTGTTCAAGGTTCGGCCCGATGCCAACAAGATCGAAGTCAAGCAGGCGGTTGAAACGCTTTTCAAAGTAAAGGTCGTGCAAGTTCGTATGGCGCGTTATCTCGGCAAAATGCGGCGCATCGGCAAGAACATGGGACGTCGCTCCGATTGGAAGAAGGCTTACG
>JBEVIO010000084.1:0-6588 GCA_040510635.1 Binatia bacterium
CATAGAACCTCCTAGTTTGCGGCCCCAATAAGAAGCTGCCGAGGTTACCGGATGTCCTCGGGGCCTGAGAGAACCGTGAAAGACAAATTGTTCCAGCGCGCGGGAAGTGCGGAAATAAATCCTTACTTCTGGAACGCCGCCATCGAGCCGGAGCTGAAGTGCAAGCAAAAAGAGGCAACCCGACCTGTTGCCCCTAGATGATTAGCTAGCTAACGAAAAGACTACCAGCGATTGCGCCCGCTGTCGCGGCCGCCGCCATCGCCGTTATCGCGCCGCGCCATCGGCTTGGCTTCGTTAACGGTCAGCGTGCGCCCATCGAGTTGGGTGCCGTTCAGCGAGTCGATCGCTTTTTGCGCTTCGCCGCCCGTTCCCATCTCGACGAAGCCAAAGCCCCGCGATTGTCCCGTGAACTTATCCGAGATCACCCTGGCCGATTCGACGGCGCCGTGCGCCGAAAAAATTTCCTGCAGTCGCCCGTCGGTTACCGAATAAGGCAAACCGCCAACATATAATTTATTACCCATGTTCTCCTCCTATGAGAGAATTGATGTCTGTGACCCTGAGAAGTAGACTGCCAGTCGGCAGAACATGGGCTAGTCAAATTACTGAAACCACGCTCTGGTCGGTTTGTCCGTTAGGTATCGTTCGCAAGGAGAGAGACGGATTAGAGGCCTTCAACGTTTGTGTCATCCTCTTTCAGAAGGCCCATTACTGAACTAGGAACTCCACTCTACGTGTTAACGGTGAGAGTGTCAATCACCCGAAAATTATTGAGGTCGCGATATTTGTGCGCCATGGCGTCTCTGATTGGCTGGCTTCCCCGATAGAGGGACTCGGCGCTCAGCTGTTTCGCCCAGCGTTTCGAGCGCTAACTCGACTTGCGAAATTTCTTGGCGCGACGGACGAAATACTGCCACATGGATTCGAGTCGGTGCGGCGTATAGATTTGTTCGTATTTGACGGCGGCTTCTTCGTCGCTCGTCCATGATGGATCGCCCGAAGCGGTCGCCATCAGTTGAATGCGCGCGGCTTTTTCCAGGAATATCGCGTAGAGCGTGGCGACTTCGATCGTCTCGCCGACCACCGTCGAGCCGTGGTTTTTCATCAGCACGCCGCGACATTTGCCCAGGCTCTTGGCGACTTCGACGCCCAATTCCGGCGTTCGAATCAGCGCCGTTGTATAATCGAACGTCGGCAAGCCATCGTAGAAAATATTGCCTTCGTGACTGATCGGTCGCAGCCGTTGGCCGAGCGCGCCGAAGGCGGTGGCGTAGGGCGGATGCGAATGGACCACGCAATTCACATCCGGCCGCGCCTTCATGATTTCCGTGTGAATGAAAACTTCGGAGTGGCGCTCGTATTTGCCTTCGAGTTTTTTGCCCGTGCCGATGTCGACAACGATGATGTGCTGCGGGCGGATCTCTTCGAAGCCGAAGCTATGCGGCTTCATGAGAATCTTATTCTGCCCCGGGATGCGCACCGAAACGTGGCCTAAGATGTTATCCCAGTGTCCTTCATTCGCAAGAATGTTGCAGGAGTAGGCGACCTTTTCTTTCATCTCTTTGATGTTCGCGGCCATGATTGCTCCTTGAAATGGTCGAGGATGGAAGATTGAGGATGGAAGATCGCGATCTTCTATTCTCGATCCTCAGTTTTTGCTTCGTAAACGGAATCTTTGAATCTTGCCTGTGACGGTCTTGGGCAGGTCGTCGACGAACTCGACCCAACGGGGATATTTATAAGGTGCCAACTTGCTCTTCACATGATTTTGCAGTTCGAGTCTGAGTGCGTCGCTGGGCTTGAATTCGCTCTTGAGCAAAACGAACGCTTTAGGTTTCAGCAGGCCGTCGGCGTCGGTGTCGCCGATCACGCCGGACTCGAGCACGGCCGGATGTTCCATCAGGGTATTTTCGATTTCAATCGGCGAGACCCAGAGGCCACCGACCTTCATCATGTCGTCGGAGCGGCCGCAGTACCAGTAGTAACCCTCGCCGTCGCAATAATAAGTGTCGCCGGTCTTGAGCCACTCGCCTTGCATCATGCGTTTGGTTTGCTCGTGCTTGTTCCAATAATAGGGCGCGTTGGCATCACCTTTGACCATGAGATTGCCGACTTCGCCGATCGGCACCTCCCGCCCATTGTCATCGACGATCTTGGCCTCGAATGCCGGCGTTACTTCGCCGCTGCTGCCGGCTTTGGCACGGCCTGGGCGATTGGCTAGAAAGTCGTGGGTTGCTTCCGTGGAGCCGACCACGTCTAACAATTCCAGCCCGGTGCGATCCTTCCATTGATGAAACAGCACCGGTGGCAAGGGTTCGCCGGATGATAGACAGACCCTCAGCGAGCTCAAGTCGTATTTCTTTTCGATGCGCAGGAAACGCGCGAAGAGAGTCGGTACGGAGAAAAAGAAAGTCGGTTTGTACTTGTCGATAACCTGAAGAATTTTCTCCGGATCGGGTTTCTCCGGCCAGAGCACCGTGGATGCGCCGAAGCGAAAAGGAAAATAGAGGGAATTTCCCAGTCCATAGGAGAAAAACATCTTCGATGCCGAGAAGCACAGATCGTTTTCGTTCATCTTCAGCACCGGCTTGACGAACAGATCGCTGATCGTGATCATGTCGTGCTGCAGATGAACCGCGCCTTTCGGATTGCCCGTGCTGCCCGAGGTATAACCCCAGAAACAGACGTCGTCGCGAGTGGTCTTGGCGGCTTCGAGCTGGTCCGACGCTCTGGCAGTCAAACTCTCGAAAGAAAGCGCTTTGCCCTTCGGTTTGCCGACGACGACGACGTGCTTCAGAAACGGCGTGCGGTCCCAGATCTTTTCGACCTCGGGCAGAGTAGATTCGTGCACGACGATCGCTCGCGCCCGGCTGTCGTTGATCAGATACTCATAATCTTTGGCGAACATCCAAGGATTGGTCGGGATCGCGACCGCGCCGATTTTAATGGCGCCGAAAAAGCTATAGGCGAACTCCGGCGAGTCCGGCAGGATGACCAGCACGCGGTTTTCGATCTCTATGCCGAGATCTTTGAATGCGTTGCCGGCGCGGTTAACTTTTTCGAAGACTTCTTGGTAGGTGATGGTTTGATCTTGGTAGTAAATGGCGATTTTGCCGCCGCGACCTTGCGCGATATTTTCGTCGACGAAGGTCGTGGCGGCGTTGTAGATATCAGGAAGGTCGAGATTCATAGAATCGCGGACCGGTCGAGGATTAAGAGTAGAAGAACGAGAATGGCGATCCTCAATCCTCGATCTTTCATCTTCGGTTATTCTCCTCCAACGATCTCGGAGTGAGTCTCCGTAGCGATGACGACCGATTTCGAATCGGTGTAGTGCTCGATCGCTTCGTCGCCATGTTCTTTGCCAAGACCGCTCTGCTTCACGCCGCCGAAAGGCAGCTCGTCGTAGATAATCTGCGCCGAGTTAACCCAGGTATAGCCGGCTTCGATATTTTCGGCGCCATACATGGCGCGGTTGATATCGCGCGTCCAGATCGAGGAGCCGAGGCCGAAGATCGAGCCGTTCGCTTGCTCGATCGCTTGCTCCAAGTTCTTCACGCGCACGATCGGCAGCGCCGGACCGAAGACCTCTTCTTGAATCATGCGCGACGCCGGGTCGACGTCCGCGACTAAGGTTGGCTGCAGATAAAAACCTTTGTCATAGTCGTCGCTCTTTGGGCGCTGGCCGCCGAAGATAACTTTGGCGCCGCGCTTCACTGCGTCTTCGACCTGTTCTTCGACTTCCTGACGTTGTTCCTTGGTGTGGAGCGGTCCCATCAGCACACCGGGTTTGAGACCATTGCCGACACTGATCTTTTTCGCTTTATCGACGAGTTTTGTCATGAAGGCGTCGGCGATGTTTTCGAAAAGATAGAGCCGTTTGACCGCTAAGCAGGCTTGTCCGCAGTTGAAAAAGCGGCCCACCGAAGCGGCGCTGACCGCGCGGTCGATATCGGCGTCATCGCAAACGATCATCGGATCGCTGCCGCCCAGTTCCAAGGTCACGTGCTTGAAGTCTTTGGCGGCGGACTGCATGACACGCCGGCCGGTGTCAGTGGCGCCGGTAAAGCCGATTTTTCGCACTGTGGGATTCACCAGCAACTCTTCGCCGACCACGCTGCCGGGGCCGGTAACGACGTTCAAAACGCCTTTGGGACCGCCGGCGTCTTGAATCGCCTTGTCGATGATCTCGCAGGTGCGCAGATCGGTCAGCGGCGTCGTGCCTGCCGGCTTGACCACTACTGTGTTGCCAGCGAGCAGCGCCGGGCCGAGTTTGTTGCCCATCAGCGAAACGGGGAAGTTCCACGGTACGATGGAGCCGCAGACTCCCAAAGGCTTTCGCAGGACGATGCCGTGGCGACCGGTGTCAAGCATCACCGCGGAAGTCCGCATGGTCTTCGCCATGCCGCCGTAGTGATCGAGGGTGTGCACGAAGCGGCGAATTTCCAAAATCGATTCGCGCATCGGCTTGCCCTGCTCCTTGGTCAGCAGGGTGGCAAGTTCTTTTTCTTGTTGAAGAATGGTATGGCCAGCCGCGAGCAGAATCGCGCCCCGCTTGGACGGCGCCATGGCGGACCACTTCTTGAGCGCCGCCTGCGCCGCGTCGATGGCGCGGCGAATATCTGTGATCGTTCCTTTGGGTACGTTGTCGACGACTTCTCCGGTAGCTGGGTTGCGGACTTCGGTAGTTTGTCCGCTCTCGGAATCCGCCGGTTCGCCGGCGATTAACATCTTGGCCATAAGGGTCCTCCTAAACTCTTTTCGGAAACTAGAGAAAAATCATGTTCATAGGTGGAAGTCAACAATTCCGGCCACGAACGGTTGCCGCATCGATGCTTTGTAGCTAGTGATCGGCTCCCCACTGTGCTATTTGAGCGGCAATAAGGAGGCACCCATGGCGCGCAACGGTTACAAAATCTTCGATGCCGACACCCATGTTCGGCCCGACGCCGATCTCCTGGAGCCGTACATGTCAGCATCGACGCGCGACAAATTGGCGCATTACGAAAAATACAAAACCCGCAACAAAGAAGGCGCCGTCACCTATTTAATGGGAGAGCGCAAGTACAAGCGTCGCTTGGGGCTCGCCGGCGAAGCAGCTCCCCAAAGCAAGGAATACATGAGCGGCTACAAGCGTCATCAGCACGGCAACCCCAATCCGCTTTGCGAACGCGATCCGACGGTGCGCATCGCGGACATGGATCTGGAAGGAGTCGACGTCAATCTAATGCTGCCGTCGGGTTGGTTCGGCTGCTGGACGACGATTGATGACGTTGGTTTGGAAACTAGCGTATACGAAGCTTACCACCGTTGGATGGCGGAATACTGTGCGGCTTTCCCGGATCGTTTAAAGGGCGTGATCGTGGTCGCCGCCCGCGACGTTAAAAGTTCTCTCGTCGAACTCCAGCGCGCAGCCAAGGAATCCTGGCCGTTGGCGGTTTTCGTCTACGCGCCGTATCAATTTCCGCTGGATCACCCCGACCTTGAACCGATCTGGAAGACGGCTGCCGACAATGATTTGTCCATCGCCCTCCATACCTTCACCGTGATGCCGCCCTACGCGCCCGGCGGGCTCGACTCGTGGGACAATCTCTGGCTACAAAGATCGGCGGCCCACCCGTGGTGCGGCCAGCGCAACATGGCGTCGATCATCGGTGCCGGCATCATGGATCGTTACCCGAACATTCGCGTCGGAACATTGGAGGCGGGTCACGGCTGGTTGCCCGCGTGGGTCAATCGGCTCGAAGAGCACACAAAACTCTGCCCGGAGGCGCTGCCGCTGCTCAAACAAACCATCCGCGAGTACGTGACCGGCGGGCGCTATTTCCAGAGCATCGAGGTTTCCGAAGGCGCCGCAATCACCCAGAGCGTGATCGATCTACTCGGCTCGGACATACTCATGTTTGGTTCGGACTATCCTCATGGCGAAAGTTGGTTCCCGGTCTCTGTCGAAACGGTTCTCAATTGGCAGTTAAAGCAAGAGGACCTGCGTAAGCTGCTGTGGGACAACGCGGCGCGCTATTATCGGCGGTACGCTGCATGAACCGAGCAAGCGCAGGGCTCAAGCTCAAGAAATTACTGCAGCGGCCCGGCAAAGTCCTCGCGGTCTTAGGCGCGCCCAACGCGTTCCATGCGAAAATCATGGAAGCCAACGGTGTCGAGGCGTGTTTCGTCGGCACGAGCATCACCGGCGGTAATTACACCGGCCTGCCGGATCTTGGCGTGCTATCGATGACGGAATGCGTTGGATTTGCGAAATGGATCGCGCGCAGCGTGAAAATCCCCGTGATTCTCGACGGCGACACGGGGCACGGCGGTATCATGGCGGTGCGCCGGCTCGTGCAAGAGTGCATCGAAGCCGGACTCGCCGGCCTGCGGCTGGACGATCAGCCGCTGGAACAAAAACGCCGCACCATGTCGGCGGGTATTTCGATCGTCTCAAGCGACGAAGCGGTGACGCGCTACCAGGCCGCTGTCGACGCGAAAAACGAGATCGACAAAAACTTCGTGATCATGGCGCAGTGCTACGCGCGAAACGCTGTGAAAGGCGGTATGGCGGAGACGCTGAAGCGTCTGCGTCTCTAGGAA
>JBEVIO010000085.1:0-3433 GCA_040510635.1 Binatia bacterium
ATCGATTTGGTGCACTTTCTCGATCATGATCACGGCATTGGCCCAGGCGGGAAGCGCGTTGCCGGTGTCGACGTATTGGAATGACCCCGCTGCCGGCACATCGGAGTCCACCAGCGTGAGTGTCTTTCCGACAAATTCCGTCGCGCCGAAAGTGTCTTCGGCGCGCACGCAAATGCCATCCATCGCCGAGGCGTGATAATGCGGCGAGGAAATTTTTGCAAAGACCGGCTCCGCGGTAATGCGATCGAGCCCATCGTCGACGGCAATCTCTTCGACGGCTAGCGCGCCGGGATCCACTGTCGCGAGAAACAATTCGCGCGCCTCGATCAATGGAGTTTTCTTGAGGTACCGCTTGCGTGCCATGGAATTGAATAAGTCTAGGGTTTAGTGTCTATCGTCTGGCGTTTTAAACTCTAGATTCAAGACGCTAGACTCTAGACTAAAAAAGAATTACCTCGACCTCTTCGCCCTGCTCCAAACCATCCTGATTCATATCGATGCGCATCATGCCGTCGGCTTTGACCAAGGTAAAGATCGCGCCGGATTTACTCGGTAGGGGTGTCGCCACCAGTTTTTCCGACTGGCGCTCCAAAGTGACGCGAATATAGTCCTCGCGGCCGATCTGCGACGCGACGTTGGTTTTTAACACGGCGCGCGCTGTGCGCGAGAAGCGTTGCAGCGGTTCGATATTTTCGCCGCCGAGGCGGCGAATCAGCGGCGCGGCGAACAAATCGAAAATCACCAGGGCCGAAACCGGATAGCCGGGCAAACCGAGGATCGGCTTGCCGCACGCTTTGGCGAAAATCGTCGGCTTGCCCGGCGCAATCGAAATGCCGTGAAAAATAAATTCGGAATCACGAAAAGATAAGATCGTTTCCAAAGCAATATCCTTCGCGCCCATGGAGCTGCCGCCGGAAAGCAGGACGACATCGCCCCATTCGAGCGCGCCGCCGATCGCTTTGGTCAGCGCGCTCCGATCATCGCGCACCACACCCCAATCTTTGAGTTCGCCGCCGCACTCTTCGATCAGCCCCGCGAGGGAATGTTGATTAATGTTGCGCACCTGTCCCGGCAACGGGTCGGTATCGGCGTCTACGATCTCGTCCCCCGTGGAGATCAAAGCCACGCGCGGTTTTTGGTACACCGCAATCGATGAAATGCCGACACCGGTCAAAGCGCCGAGATCATGCGCGCGCAGCCGCCGTCCGTTTGGAAAGACCGCGTCGCCCTTTTTGATGTCGTCGCCGATCTGGATCACGTTTTGCCACGGCGACACGCCGCGATGGATCTCGACTAAACCGGCATCGGTCTCGTCGGTATATTCGACCATGACTACGGCATCGGCGTCAGGCGGCATCATGCCGCCGGTGGAAATGCGCATCGCCGACCCGGGCGCTAGCGCTTGCGCCGCCTCCTTGCCCATTTCCACGACCCCGGCGAGTTTCAGATAAGCCGGCAAACTTTGACTGGCACCGAAGGTGTCTTTCGCTCGGACCGCATAGCCGTCCATCGCGGCGCGATGAAAATGTGGCAAATCGACCGCCGACTGAAGATCTTCCGCCAAAACTCGCCCGCGCGCCCTGACGGAAGCTATCTGCTCCTTGCCCACCGGCTCAACGGACAGCAAAATCTTCAGCGCCTCTTGCGGCGCTAAAACTTTGAAAAATGTCTGGGCCATCGATTGTGGATCATAACCGGAAGAAACACCCGGAATCAAATCGTAAAATACCGCCGCACCCGCTTGACAGTCTTTTCGCATAGGCAGAAAATCACGCCCGCAATCGAGGCAGAAGGGAGCACAATCATGAAATTACAAAAGGTTTATCACATGGGCATACCGGTGAATAATTTGGACCGCGCCAAAGATTTCTACACCAATATTCTCGGTATGGAATATCTCGGCCGCGTCGGCGGCAATCCTAACAATCCCGACTCGTTTCCGATCCATGGCGTGGCGCAAAAGCTCGATAGATTTAAGTGCGGCAACGATGACGTCGTTCTGTTCGAACGGCCAAAGCCGATCGAGCGCGACGCGCTGGACGAAGACGGCATCTTCCATCAGGCCTTCGATATGGCGTGGGAAGATTACGACGACGCTTTGAAAACAGCGAAAGCGCTCGGCCGCTTTCACCGCAGCGTGGAGCGCGACAGCGGCAACACCATTTACATATTCGACTCCGAGGGTAATTATCTCGAACTGCACTTTCCCCGCCCCGGCGGCAGACGCGCCCGGCAATAAAATCGCACTTGTAGCCGTGAAAAGGACAACTATGAATGACGCCGTGAAACTTTCCATCGGCGCGACTTCCAAGCGCGTCGATATCGCCAACGTTGTCGCCCAAACGTTTTTCAACAATGTGGAATTGCCGCGCCAATCCGAGCTCGAGGTTCGTATGGGCTGGCGCGACTCGGAGCTCGGCGGCACCGGCCCGGCGCTACTCGTCGACAAAAAGAAATGCGACTTCGGTTTCGGCAACCCCGTCGGTCTCTCGGCGATGGCTTATCTCGGCCGCGGGTTTTATAAGAAAAAAATTCCGCTGCGCGCTATCGGCGTTTTTCCCACTTGGGATCGTTTGATTTTCGCGGTGCGCCAGGACAACGGCATCGAATCCCTCGAAGACATCAAGAAACGAAAATATCCTCTGCGCATCTCGACGCGCCGACGTGGCAAATTGCAAACGACGATCTACGCCATCGAAGAAGTGCTCAAAGCCTATGGCATGAGCTTTCGTGACATCGAGCGCTGGGGCGGCAAAATCATGGAAGCGCCGAACCCGAGCGGGCCCGACCGCAGAGATCATATCCAATCCGGCAAGGCCGACGCCGTCTTCGACGAAGGCGTCAAGAGTTGGGGCCCAACCGCGCTCAACGCCGGCATGCGCTTTCTCCCGGTCAACGATGCCGCTGCGCACCACATGAGCAAGCTGGGATTTCCGAGCGCGATGCTGACACGCAAGCATTATCCGAAACTGGAGCGCGACATCCGCTGCGTCGACTTCAGCGGTTGGACTTTTTTCTGTCACGCCGATTTGCCGTCGGCCATCGCCTACGCGATGGCAAAAGCCGTTGACCTTTGTCATAAGCAAATCCCGGTGGACCATTTCGATAAGCGGCCGATGACCATCCGCGAATTCTGCCGCGGCGGCGAAGCCGGTCAATTGAATATTCCGCTTCATCCGGGGGCGAAGAAATATTTCCGTGAGAGAGGATATCTCTAGAACATGCTGCGCTGTCTGCTAAGACCGTTTGTCATCCTGCTCCTTGGATTGACCGGCATTATCTTCCAGACACCCAAGGCCGGCGCCGAGTTGTTCCGTATCGCGCTCTCGACTCGAGACTTCGGCTATCTGCCGCTCTACGTCGGCATGCGCGCCGGTATGTTCGCCCAGGAAAATCTCGAAGTCCAATGGATTCAAGTCGGTTCCAGCGTCGT
>JBEVIO010000086.1:0-3020 GCA_040510635.1 Binatia bacterium
TTAAAATTCTTCATTCTTCTTGCTTGCCAAACTCGCGCCGAATTTCGCAGTAACCTTCTTTTTTAATTCTTCACTCGCCCCCGACACTTTGGGGAATTCGCTCATCCACTCGTACGGTTTGCAGGCGTCGATGATGCCGCGCGACTGAAAGCCGCGCTCGCTTGGCGGAATGATCGGATCGATCGGATTGCTCCAACAGCGTCTGAGGATATCGATGTCCTTGGCCGGATCGGTGCGCGTGCACAGCGCCCACAGCAGCTCGTTGCTGTCCCAGATGTCGATGTCCTCGTCGACGACGACCACGTAGCGGGTCAAGAGCGCGGCGGCGCGGCATTGCGACGCGATCAGCGCCGCCTGACGCGCGTGGCCCGGGTAGCGCTGTTTGATCGCGACGACGACCAGCATGCGCGTCTGATAATAGGCGACGCCGCGCACATCCGGCACGCCGGCTTTTTCGAGATAATGCCAAATATAGGCGGCGCGAATCAGATTGGTCTCCGCGCCCGGGGCGGGCTTGAACGGCGGCGCGCCGGTAATGATCGGATCGTTGCGATACATAAGCCGCTTCACTTTGAGCATCGGCTCGGAGCGCAACCCGCCGGCATAATATCCGGTGAATTCGCCGAAAGGTCCTTCGGCAATGTTTGTTCCTGGAATCACCTCGCCTTCGATGGCCACTTCGGAATACGCGGGAATCGGCAACTGCGTATGTTCACCGAGAATCACTTCATACGGCTCGCCGCGCACACCGCCGGCGTAGTCGTATTCGGATTGCCCCGCCGGGATTTCCATCTGGCCAAAAAACCAAAGCAGCGGATCCGGACCGAAGCTGATCGCGACTGGAAAGGGCTTGCCCTTGTCGAAATATTTCTGCCGATGAATGTTGCCGTGATGGCCGGGAGAAATATACAAAGCGAGAGTGTCGCGATCATGAATCATGACGCGATAACAACCGAGATTGATCCAGCCTTCGTCGAGATCGCGGCTGATCGTGATATCGAGCGAGCCCAGGTAGCGGCCGCCGTCGCCTTCGTGCCAATGCGGCGCGGGCAACGACAAGAGATCGATATCCTTCCCTTCGAAAACATTTTCCATCAGGGGTCCCGAATCGACCACGCGCGGCGGCATCAGTCTGGGATGATCCAGACGCTTTTTCCAGGCGTCGATGAACTGATCGCGGCTGTAATCGAGCGGCAGATGATTGGTCAGACACTGACGTTTGAGGGTCGGATTGTGGATCCCGGTGAGAACACGCCGGCCGGCCGAATAGTCTTTGATCTTATCGAAGAGCACCGCCGGCGGCGGCTCCGACTGCGCCGCCACTTCCGCAACGGCGCCGATCTCTTGATTCCAGTCGGCGCCTTCGACCACGCGCAGCTCGCCGAACGAGTCCACGCCCTCCAACCAACCGCGCAAATCCCGATAGTGCATCAATCCCCCCTCGCGCCGGAGCCGATATTAAACCGGACTTGTTCGTCACACAACCTAGAAGTGTGCGCATTTCCTCGTTAGGTCGATTATTGTATATTTCCTTTCCGCGGGTAGGAACATCACATTCATTTGACCGGAAAAGAAGGAGGAAAATTCCATGCTGTACCGTCATATAACTGCTTCAGTATTATTCATGATCGCCGCCTGGACTCTTTCTTGCGCAACCGCGCAAAACAACTCACGAGAAATGACCTTCGCGCCGGGCACCGGGCCGATTGACAAACTCGCCCTGCCCGCGCCCTTTGCCACGCCATCGGCGCGCAACACATCGAAAGTGATCGGCTGGCCGAAAAGTAAGATGCCGATGCCGGCGCCTGGGTTTGAAGTGAGCTTGTTCGCCGAGAACTTGGACAATCCGCGCCAGGCTTATGTTTTGCCGAACGGCGATATCTTAGTCGTGGAAGCGACGCGCGAATGGCCCGACCGCGCCGACCGGCCGGAAAAATCCGCGAATCGAATTACGCTTTTCCGCGACACCAATGGCGACGGCAAACCCGAAGTCCGCGAGGTTTTCTTGACCGGACTCAATATGCCGCACGGCATGGCGGCGCTCGGAAACTGGTTTTATGTGGGCAACACCGACGGCGTGGTTCGCTATCCGTACAAGGCCGGCCAAACTAAAATTGACGGCAAGGCCGAGAAGATACTCGACCTTCCCGCCGGCGGCCATTACACGCGTAATCTCCTCGCCGATCCGGCGGGAAAGAAGATTTACATCGCCGTCGGCTCTGCCTCCAATGTGGACGAGGAAAATGGCTGGGAGAAAGATCAGCGACGCGCCGGAATCTTAGAGATCAATCCCGACGGCAGCGGCATGAGAATATTCGCCAAGGGGCTGCGCAACGCCGTCGGCATGGACTGGGAGCCGCAAACAAAAACGTTGTGGACGGTCGTCAACGAGCGGGATCTGCTCGGCGACGATTTGGTTCCCGATTATTTGACGAGCGTAAAAGACGGCGCCTTCTACGGCTGGCCCTATTCATACTTCGGCCAGATCGAAGACCCGCGCAAACAAGGCCAACGACCGGACCTCGTCGCCAAGGCGATCAAGCCGGATTACGCTCTCGGCTCGCACACCGCCGCGCTCGGCCTTGCTTTTTATCAAGGCAAGTCGTTTCCCGAGCGCTATCGCGGCGGCGCCTTTATCGGCATGCATGGATCCTGGAACCGCTCGAAGATGGTCGGCTTCAAAGTTGCCTTCGTGCCATTTGCCAATGGCAAGCCCGCCGGTCCGATCGAAGACATCTTGACCGGCTTCATCGCCGACGAATCGAAGTTCGAAGCCTATGGGCGTCCAGTCGGCGTCACCGTCGGGCCCGACGGTTCCTTATTAGTCGCCGACGACAGCGGCGGCAAAGTCTGGCGTGTTACGGTGAAGAAATGAAAAACCAAATTTAACCACAGAGAGCACAAAGATCCCATAGAAAAATCATGAAGAACTCCCATCCGATTTTTGTGCTCTTTGTCTTCTTTGTGATTTCACTTCTTCTTTTCTCTTCATCTTCACCGGCCGCCGAACAAGCCAATCC
>JBEVIO010000087.1:0-4650 GCA_040510635.1 Binatia bacterium
ATCCGCTGGTCGATTACGGTTTGCTCTATGGCCCGGGAGCGCGCGAGGTCTATTCCGAAGCCAAAGTCGTGACTCTGAACGAGCCCGGCACCGCGCGCGACGGACGAAACATTTGGTTCGGCAATTTCTTTGCCGACATGCGAGCGTGGGACCGGCTCGATCACTTCGAGCGGCGCGGCGCCGGTGGCCACGTCGTGTGGGTGGGATTTCCCAGCTCGCCGGTCTCGGCGCATATGTCGGTTTTTCCCGCGCGCACTTACAAAAAAGGGCACCGGCATGGTCCGGGCTACTTGATCGTCATCCCTGCCGGAGAAGGCTACTCGATCATGTGGCCGGAGGGGGGCGAGAAAATTATCATCCCGTGGCACGAAGCGAGTTTGTTCGTGCCGCCCAATCGCTGGTTTCACCAACACTTCAACATCGGCGGCGCGCCGGCGCGCTATCTGGCGATTCATCCGCCGCGCGGGCTCAGCGGCATCAGCGAGAAAGTCGAAGACCGCGCGCGCGATCAGATCGAGTATACCGACGAGGACCCGATGATTCGCGAGAAATTCGAGTCCGAGCTATCGCTCAAAGGATTGCAATCGGTGATGCCGGATGAGGCGTACCGAAATCGTGACTACGAGTGGAGCTACACGCAGAAGAAAGCGAGCTGAGGTGAGCGAAAGATGATTTGGCTAGATTTGAAAAGACGAATGGTAGTTACGATAGTTTCGGTTGCGGGTCTTTTGACGATCGCGGCAACCGGCGCTTGTCCGCGCGCCATACATGCCGCTGAAGTTAAACCGGCATGGCAAGGCGAGTGGGAAAAAGTTTTAGCTGCCGCGAAGAAGGAAGGCCAGGTCGCGGTTTACATCAGCGGCTACGAAGAGATTCTGCCGGAGTTTCAGAAAGAATATCCGGAAATCAAAGTTCTCCCGACCACCGGCCGGGGCTCCCAGGTCGGTCAGCGTTTGCTCGCCGAGCGGCGCGCGGAAAAGTATTTGGCCGACGTGGTCAACGCAGGCGGCGTGACAACCTTTCAACAACTCTTTCCCGCCAAGGTCTTCGATCCGATCAAGCCGGCGTTGCTTTTGCCGGAGATCAACGACACTTCGAAGTGGTACCTAGGCAAGCATCATTACTCCGACTCTGAGAATCAGTACATTTTCGACTACGTGGCTACCGCGACCTATGGCGCGATCAGTTACAACACCAAGTTAGTCAACGTGAAGGATTTTAAATCCTACTGGGATCTGCTCGCGCCCAAGTGGAAAGGGAAAATCATTTCGCGCGACATTCGCGTGTCGGGCCCCGGCTCGGGCAACGCGCGATTGTTTTACCACCTGCCGGACGTTGGACCGACGTTTATTCGGAAATTGTATGGAGAGATGGACGTGACACTGTTTCGCGACTATCGCCAAGGTAGCGACTGGCTCGCTGTGGGCAAGGCGGCCCTTTGTTTCTTTTGCGAAGCCGATGTGTCGAAACAGCAAGGATTGCCCGTGGATACCATTGGCCCTGGCGTCTTTAAAGAAGGCGCGGGGTTGGTAAGCCAGTACGGCACTCTGGGCTTGGTCAACCGCGCGCCTCACCCCAACGCTGCAAAGGTTTTCATCAACTGGCTCCTGTCACGAAAGGGTCAGAGCACCGTGCAAAAAATCATGTCGTCCACGGAGAATCCCGTCGACTCCTTGCGGATCGATATTCCCAAAGACGAGGTTCCGGTGCTCCAACGACGCTTCGACGGCGTGAAGTATTTAGACACCAGCCGGCCGGAGTGGCAGGATATGAAACCGATCTTGGATGTCATGAACGAAGCTCTGAAAGCCGCGGGGAAGAATTGATCCAGAATGGAAAATGGAGAATTGAGAATTGAAAATCGTGTTGCGTATATGTGCTTTGCTGCTTGGGTTATTGAACTCGGCGGTTTTTTCTTTTGCCGCGCAGGGAAAGCCTGCGTGGCAGCAGGAATGGGAAAAAACTCTGGCAGCGGCGAAGCAAGAAGGGCAGGTGACGGTCTACATCAGTGGCTATGAAGCGGTATTGCCGCACTTTGAGAAAGAATTTCCCGAAATTAAGGTAACTGCGGTCACGGCGCGCGGCAACCAGCTCGGGCAACGCCTTCTGAGCGAGCGGCGCGCCGAAAAATATCTTGCCGACGTCGTAAGCTCCGGCGCCAATCCTAACTATCAGGTTTTTTATCTCGCGAAAGTGCTCGATCCGATCAAGCCTGCTTTGATTCTGCCTGAGGTTAGCGATCAAACCAAATGGTATCTGAAGACGCATCAATATTCCGATCCGGAATCGCAATATGTTTTCAACTACGTCGGCTCGGCGACTTACGGCGCGGTCAATTACAACAGCAAAGCCGTCAACGAAAAAGAATTTCATTCGTACTGGGACCTGTTGAACCCAAAGTGGAAAGGCAAGGTCGAAGCGCGCGATATTCGCGAAGCAGGGCCGGGCGCCGGCAACACACGTTTTTTCTATTATCACCCCGATCTTGGGCCGTCGTTTATTCGCAAACTGTTCGGCGAGATGGACGTAACGTTGTTTCGCGATTTTCGCCAGGGTCCCGATTGGCTCGCCACGGGAAAGTATGCGATCTGCTTTTTTTGCGATGTCGACGTATTGAAGCAGCAAGGCTTGCCCGTGGGCACCTTCGGCCCGCGCGTTTTCAAAGAAGGCGGCGGCCTGGTGCAGCAATTCGGTACGCTTACGCTCGTCAATCGGGCGCCGCATCCGAACGCGGCGAAGGTTTTCATCAATTGGCTCTTGTCGCGCCGCGGTCAGATGGCACTGCAAAAAAGCCAGGCCAACGCAGAGAGTCCCGCCGATTCATTGCGCATCGATATTCCCAAGGACGAAGTGCCGTTCGAGCAGCGCCGCCTGCCGGATATCAAATATCTCGACACTGGCAAACCTGAGTGGATAGATATGAAACCGGTTCTCGACGTCGTCAATGAAGCGCTGAAGGCGAAAGGGAATTGAGAATGGAAAATGGAGAATTGAAAATGGGCCCTCGCCCTTGTCTCTCCTACTTCGTGGGCGAGGGAATTAATGGCGGAGGGAAGCGACAATGTCCACAACATCATCGCTAGCTTATAAAGATTTGCGCGGTTATCTTGACGCGGTCGACAAGCTCGGTGAATTGCGCAAAGTTGACGGAGCGGACTGGGATTTGGAGCTCGGGGCGATCACCGAGGTAGCGGCACGGGCGGCGCATCCCAAAGTTGTGCTCTTCGACAACATCAAAGCTTATCCAAAAGGTTTTCGCGTCGTGACCAATCCTGTTTGCTCCGCGGCGACAACGGCATTGGCTTTTGGTCTCGATCCGAAGCTCACCGGCCTCGATATCATTCGCGCTTGGAAGGAAAAACTCGGGAGCCAGAAGCCGCTCAAGCCGATGGAAGTGGCGCAGGGGCCGATTGTGGAAAACGTCGACAGCGGCGACAAAGTGGATTTGCTCAAATTTCCCACGCCGCGCTGGCACGAGCATGACGGTGGCAGGTACATCGGCACCGGCTGCATGGTGATTATGGAAGATCCCGATGGACATTGGACCAATGTCGGGACCTATCGCGTTTGTGTGCATGACAGGAATACTCTTGGAATCTGGATTTCACCCGGCAAGCACGGCCGATTGATTCGGGAAAAATATTGGAGCCAGGGAAAGCCTTGCCCCGTCGTCATCAGCTTCGGTCAGGACCCGGTTCTTGCAAAAGTGGCGAGCTGGTATGAAGCATGGGGCGTGTCGGAGCTGGAAATCGCTGGCTGGTTGTTTGGTGAACCCGTCAGAATTATTCGCGGTAAGGAAACCGGACTGCCAGTTCCCGCGACTTCCGAGCTGGCGATCGAAGGTTTCATCGTTCCTCCCAGTGAAGACAGCCGCGCCGAAGGACCGTTCGGCGAGTGGACTGGTTACTACGCTTCGGGAACGCGCAATGAGCCGGTGGTGAAAGTCAAAAACGTCTTTTATCGAAACAATCCGATCATCCTCGGCATGCCGCCCGGCATCTCCGGCAAATCGGTGGCGCTCAGCGCCGCCAACGTCTGGCTCGCCCTGGAGAAAGCCGGCGTGACCGACGTGCAGGGCGTCTGGGAATACCAGACGCGTTATATCACGGTGATTTCGCTCAAGCAGAAGTATGGCGGTCACGTGAAGCGGGCGGCGATGGCGATGCTAGGATCGACTTATGGTTATCACCGCCGTTTTGTGATCATTGTCGACGACGACGTCGATCCGTCGAATATCGACGACGTGCTATGGGCGCTGGCGACGCGCTGCGATCCGGCGACGGCGATCAACGTAATCAACGAAGCCTGGAGCACGCCGCTCGACCCGCGCATCACGCCGGATGCGCGCGCGGCGCGCAAGTTCACCAATTCCGTCGCAATCATCGACGCCTGCCAGCCGTTTCACTGGAAAGATCAATACGCCAAAACCTGCTACTTTCCGGAGGAGACGCGCAGAAAGACTCTTGAGAAGTGGAAGGACGTTTTGAGATTGGAATGATGGAGTGTTAGGGGATGAGAGTGCGAATTTCGTGGCTCGTGTTCGTGGGCGTGTTTGGCTTCACCGTCTACCCTTGGCCGGCGCTCGGTGCTGTTGCGGAGTCCTGGAAAGCCGACTGGGAGCAGACATTGGCCGCGGCAAAGACAGAAGGG
>JBEVIO010000088.1:0-3244 GCA_040510635.1 Binatia bacterium
CCCGAGCAGATAAGTCGTCCACACGGGAAAGTCTTCGAGAACAAGGAGTTTCATCGTAAAACCTTCCTGGATCCTGTGTCAGGGACTCTCCGTAGACTCTCCTCCGGCAGTCGCGCCAACATAGTCGCCTAAAAACCTCGGTGCGCTCGAAACCACTCTGCGTGCGTTTCGGTAAATCTACCTGATAGCGAGGAGTTTCTTTTTTATATCGTCAGCTGTCAAGGTCGATCCACAACGGAGAATACGATACGAACAGACTTCGCTTCCGGTGGCGGCATTTTGGAGCGCTCCAGACCCGCGCACTGCTACGCCTTCGGAATGTCGAACTTCCACGGATAACTTAACCCGTCCATAGGAGTCGAATCGGAAGTTTTCACGGCTTGCCGACAGCCTGTCGAGCTTGCCTGATGCCCCGGCTTCTCAGCACACCGGGTGGTGACATCCGGGCATTTTTTGAGTAGAGTCCAGTTCAGGACGACGGCGGGCATTGTTCCGATATTGGAGGAAAATCGCTTGGAAACCGCGGCGCGCGAATTTCAGATCATGGTGAAAACCATCGGGGCGATCTGCAACCTCGATTGTCACTATTGCTATTACTTGGAGAAAGAGAATCTCTATCCTAAGGGCTCCAATTTTC
Source organism: Binatia bacterium (assembly GCA_040510635.1). Classification (GTDB taxonomy): domain Bacteria; phylum Desulfobacterota; class Binatia; order UBA9968; family UBA9968; genus DP-20. Next base: position 638 of record JBEVIO010000088.1, read on the forward strand.
GTCTCAACGACGAGACTCTCGAGCGCTACATCCAACAACATATCCAGGCGACGCCGGGCCAGATCGTCAGTTTTTCATGGCACGGCGGCGAACCGACGCTGCTCGGCGTGGAGTTTTTCCGCAAAGCCGTCGAATTTCAGAAAAACCACTTGCCGCCGGACAAAAAAATCATCAATGGCATTCAAACCAACGGCACGACGATCGATGACGAGTGGTGCGAGTTCCTCGCCAAGGAAGACTTTTACATCGGCCTCAGTCTCGACGGGCCGCGCGAACTGCACGATCACTATCGCGTCACCAAAGGGCAAAAGCCAACGCACAAACAAGTTGTGCAGGCGTTTCAGATGCTGCGCAAGGCCAAGGTGCACGTCGATCTACTCTGCGTCATCCATGATGTCAACGTAAAATATCCGACCCAGGTCTATCGTTACTTCAAGGAGATCGGCGGGCAATACTTGCAGTTTTTGCCGCTGGTCGAGAAAACCGGCGATCCGAATAATCCAGTGCACCAGCGCTCGGTGCCGGCAGCCGCCTATGGTAAATTCCTGAACACGATTTTCGACGAATGGATGCGCCACGACATCGGCAAGATTTTCATTCAGCTCTTCGACGAATCCGTACGACCCTTTCTCGGCATGGAGCACGCGCTATGCATTTACCGCGAAACCTGCGGCGACGTGCCCGTGGTCGAGCACAATGGAGACTTTTATTCCTGCGACCACTACGTTTTGCCGGAATACAAAATCGGCAACATTCACGACCGACCACTCGCCGAGATGATTGAGGATCCGAAGCAGCGCGAATTCGGCCAGAAGAAATGGACCAGCCTGCCGAAGTACTGCCGTGAGTGCGAAGTTCTCAGCATGTGCAACGGCGGCTGCCCCAAGGACCGCATCATCAAAACGCCGGACGGCGAAGAGGGTCTCAATTATCTCTGTACCGGCTTGAAAGGTTTTTTCACCCACAGCAAACCCTACTTCCAAAAATTCGCCGAGTTGGTGGAAGCCGGCGAGCCTGGTGAAAAGCTGATGGAGATCGTCCGCGCCGCTGACGCGAAGTCTTCGGTGCGTCAGGCCGGCCGCAACGATCCCTGCCCTTGCGGTAGCGGCAAAAAATATAAACGCTGCTGCGGCGGCGCCCGCCCGGCTGCCTAGCGCCAATCGTGTTCGTCTCTCGTGCTCGTGATCCGATGACTCGATGTTAAGCGGGCGGCCGCGACTGCTCGACGTTTCTGACCTTTGTACTACTATGCTTGAAAGTTTTCGCGGCGAGTGTAAATTCTCTGAGGCACTGCTGCTAAGTTGCTGAATAATGAGTAAATACCATGTCACCACGAAGCACACGAAGACCACGAAGGGTTAGGATCTTGATATTTTAAAACTTTCGAACTTCGTGCTCTTCGTGACCTTCGTGGTAAACTCCGGTTCCCTGCTTTGGTTGCGGCTTTGCCGCGCTGCGCACTTTGTGGTTAATTTTTACAGCCGAATTTACCGAAGGAATACTCATGACTTTGTACGACGACATGATGGCAGGTGTCATCGACGTCCACTGCCATATCGATTTCGAATTTTCCGCCAAAGAGCGCAAGCGCGAGCCGGAGTTTCTCTGGCTACCCAAAGCCGAGGCGATGGGCATGCGCGGCGTGGTTTTGAAATCGCATTGGTGGCCGACGATCAACGTCGTTCCCTACATTCTGTCGGCCGTCGAAACCAAAGTCACGCTCTGGTCCAGCGTCGCGCTCAACAGCACCGCCGGCGGGCCGAATCCTTGCATCATCGAAGCCTGCGCCGAGCTCGGTGGCAAGATGGTTTTTCTGCCGACCTGGAGCGCGCGCAACGACGTCGAGCGCAAGGGCTTCAGCAATCGCATCAAGTCGTACTACAAAAGCCACGCTCAGTTGGAAAATCCGAACTATTATTTCCTCGACGACAAAGGCAAACTAATTCCCCGCGGGTACGAAATTCTCGAAGCGTGCAAGGCGCACGATCTGACCCTCGGCATGGGCCATGTCTCTTGGCAAGAGTCTTTGGCTTTCATCGAAGCGGCGCGCGACCTAGGGTACAGCCATAGAATCGTCGTGAACCACGTGCAGAGCCACATCATTGCCATGCCCGTGGACGCCATGAAGCGCGCGGCAGAAATGGGCGCATTCCTCGAAGCTTGCTGGAATGCACTCGCGCCAGGCAGAATGGACTCGCCCGACCTCGTCAAGCAATTTCGCGAAGTCGGATTGCGGCAATTTATCGCCAGCACCGATTACTTCCGCCCGTACAGCCCCAATCCTGCCGAGCTGTTCCGCATGTATCTCGGCATGCTGCATGAGGGAGGGTTGAGCCAGGGCGAAGTCAATCAAGTTGCCTCGATCAATCCCGCGCGGTTGATGGGCTTGGCGTAGGAGCAGTCAATTGGAGAGGTGGCGTACTGGAGCGATGGAGTGTTGGGAGGAATGATCCCTTCCACTGTCATCCCGAACGACGTGAGGGATCTTTCCGCAGCGTCCAGTTTTCATCCCGCCGGGCAGGCAAGTGGCAGCTCCGCGAAATCCAATAACGGTTGTCGGCAAAGGCGCGGTAGCCAGCGTCAAACAAATCTCGCAAAATCGGCAGA
>JBEVIO010000089.1:0-3519 GCA_040510635.1 Binatia bacterium
TTTTACGACACGGCGGGACCCACCGATGAAGCCATCGTCGCCTGCGTTGCCAGAATGTTCGGTTCCGAACAAATCGTATTCGGCACCGACTATCCCTTCGGACTCGGGCAAGAGGGAAAGCAATACACGGAACATGCCGTTGGGGTAGTCCAAGAGTCGGGTTTGGGCGAGACCGATTTGGCAAAAATATACGGCGGCAACGCGCGCCGGCTGTTGCATATCGACCGGCTGTAACGGGCGCACCTCAAACCGAGGGGGCATCATATGATTCGCGTCGGATTCGTCATCGGCGGCTACCCACCCGAAGAACACAAACGGCGCGCCGATGTCGCACTCTCCTATTCCACCGCGGAAATTCAGGTCGGTATCGTCGACGTCGCCGCCAGCCCGTATTTTTACGGCATGACACCGACTGAAATACAGCTCGTCGCACCGGCGTTCATCGACGCCTTCAAACGCGCCGAGAAAGACGGCTACGATGCGGTCGTGCCTTTGGGCACGCTCGACTTGGGAGTCGATGGCGGCAAATCAGCGGTGGACATCCCCGTCGTCGGACCGACCGAAGCCTGCCTGCACGTCGCCTCGCTGATTGGCGATCGATTCGGCGTCATGGTTTATCACCCCAGCTTGGTCGCATTTTCACGGGCGATCATTCGGCGCTACGGGATGGAAGATCGCATCGTCGGTTTCGGCGTGAGCGGATTCGACTTGCCAGACTTGGCGGCGCATCACGACGAAGTCGTCGACAATTTCGTCAGCGAAGCCAAACGTCTGGTCGCCGAAGGCGCCGAAGTGATTTATCCGATGGGCATCAGCCAATGTCCGGTGCACATCAAACCGGCTTGGTTGCAAGAACAAATTGGTGTGCCGGTGGTCGAAGGCTTCGGCACACCGATCAGAATGGCGGCGATGCTGGCGGGCTTAGGCTTGCGCCAAAGCCGGGCGCGTTGGGTGAAGTCAAGAAACTAATCGATCACAATCGGCGAGCACAAAAACCAAAAAGGGGCACTCAAGTGGCAAATTATGAAACCATTTTAGTCGACCGCCAGGACAACATCGCGACGATCACTTTCAACCGGCCCAATAAGCGCAATGCGATGAACCCAAAGCTTCATTATGAGATGGTCGAAGTCTTGAACGAGCTAAGATTCGATAAGGACTTGCGGGTGCTTATCCTGACCGGCGCCGGCGAGAGCTTTTCCGCAGGCGAGGATCTGAAAGAGTTTTTTTATGAACAGCGCGAGCGAATGGAGTTCGAGCGGTTGTTGGAAAAGGCGTTGGAGTGGCGCGTGCGCATCTTGCGCGCCTTTCCTGTTCCCACCATCGCAGCGATCAATGGATTCTGCTTCGGCGGCGCTTTCTCGATCGTATCCGGTTGCGACATCGCGATCGCAGCGGACGAAGCCACCTTTGGACTCTCCGAAGTGAACTTCGGCCATTTCCCGGGTGGCCCGGTCAGCAAGCAAATATCGCAGATCATGCGCGTCCGCGATGCGGTCTACTACATCCTTACCGGCGATACATTCAACGGCAAACGGGCCGCGGAAATTGGCTTTGTGACCTTTTCGGTGCCGCGGTCGTCGTTGATGGAGGAAGCCAACAAGCTCGCCAAGAAGCTCGCTGAAAAAGACCCGCTCGCGCTCCGCGCTTGTAAAGACGCGTACCGCGACAGCTTACTGATTCCCGACTACGAGACCGCCTTGAGTTACAGTTCGGCGAAAAGCGACCAGCTTTCTTTTCTGCAGGGCGGCGCATGGAAAGAGCAGGGCATCAAGCAGTTTATCGAAGGCCAGTATCGACCGGGATTCGGCGCGTTCAAGAAAGAAAATTAGCCTTGCACTCATGAAGACCGGCAAGCCTTTCCTCCCGGCTATTTTTGGGCTCATGGCGTGCCTGTTGTCGTTTGCTCCGGCTCTCGCGCTGGAGAGCCTCGTCATCGCCTATCCGACCACCAGCAGTCAGTTTACCCCGCTTTGGTTTGCCCGCGACGTCGGGCTTTACGAGAAATACAACCTGGACGGCAAGCTGGTCTTCATCCAGGGCGGCAGCGTGCTGCTCCAAGCGATGATTGCCGGTCAGGCCCAGGCGGCGCAAAACGGCGTGGCCGAAACCGTGACCGCGATTCTCCGCGGCGGCGATCTCCGCATGCTCGGCGTCACCGCGAAAATTTTTCCCTATAGTTTGATCGCGGCTAAGAATGTCAAAAGCGCCAAGGATCTCATCGGCGGTCGGATCGGCATCAACCGCATCGGTGACGTGAGCGCTTACGGCTCGCAGCTGGCGCTGCGCAAACTGGGGCTCAACCCGGAAAAAGACGTGACCATGATGCAAATCGGCGGCTCGCCGCAGCGTTTGGCCGCATTGCAATCCGGCGCCGTGCAAGCGGCGGCAATGGATTTCATGTCGGGGCTTCGACTGGCCAAGCTCGGCTTTCCGGTGCTCATGCAGCTCAACTTGAACTATCCCTATCTGGGTCCGATGGTGTCCGGTAAATTCCTCCGCGAAAGTCCCGCCACCGCCGAGGCCTTTATCAAAGCCTTCGTCGAAGCCATTGCGCGCTTCAAGCGCAACCGCGAAGAGGGCATCAAAGCGCTGGCGCGCTACATGAAGTCCAACGAAACCGACGTGCTGAATAAAGCCTATGACTTCATCGCCAACGATTTTTACGCCGAGACTCTGGAGCCGGACGCCAAAGGCTTCCAAGACCTGATCGACGAGATCGCCGAGCGCGAACCGCTGGCCAAAAAGGCGACCCTCGGCCAAGTCTTCGATTTGACCATCGCGCGCAAGCTCGAAAAGCAAGGCTTTTTTGAGACCGTGTTCAAACGCTAGGCGCGAGCCGATTCGCACAAGGAGAGTGAACTATGGCATCGACGACTCAGAAAAATGGCACCGAAAATTCCGCGCCGTTTAAGATTGAGAAAGTTCAAAGTTGGCGCGCGACTTTGCGCCGAGCGACGGCTTGGAAAACCGCGCGATATACCAAAGGAGACATCGAAGCCACTGTCGTTGGCATCAGCGACCATCACGGCAACACCGGTTACGGCTATATGCCGGCGATGCTGATCGTCGGCGAATCGCCGGCGACGGCCGAGGCGTTGCTGCACACCACCATCGCGCCGTTGCTTGGGCAAGACCCAGTCGACGGCGTACAGCCAGTCATGCGCGCTATCGATCTCGCCATCGGCGGCAATGTTCAGCTGAAGTTCGCCGTCGAAGAGGCGTTGCTCGATCTCTACGCCAAGCGCATGCAGACGCCGCTGTTTAATTTATTCGGCGGCGTTAGCCGGCGGGAGGTGCCTGTGATGCGCATGCTCGGTCTCAAGCCGCCCAAAGAAACCGCCGATGAGGCGCTCGCTCTAGCCGAGCGCGGCTATCGTTATGTCAAAATCAAGATCGGCCTCGATGACAAGCGCGATATCGAAACGGTCAAGCGCACCCGCGATGCGCTTGGTGAAGACGTGTTCATCTCGGTGGACGCCAATCAAGCCTATACGCCGATGCGCGCGGTGAAAATCT
>JBEVIO010000090.1:0-4870 GCA_040510635.1 Binatia bacterium
TCCTCTGTTGCTAGGATGATTTTCGCTTCAACACAATCTCGTCGAGAATTTGAATGCCGTCTTTCAGAAGTTTGTGGTTTTGTTCCAACGTGTTCAGCTGGACGCGCGGGGTGCCCAATAAATTCTGCAGCTCCTTCATGCGCGGATAAATCGGCTCGACCTTGGGATGGGCGACGACGCGGCCTTCCTTGGCAATGAGCCGCTGGCCTTCTTCGGAGATCAGAAAATCGTAGAACAGCGCGGCGGCGTACGGATGGGGCGCGTTGCGCGCCATGGTCAGCGGATACAGCAGCACCGGAATGAGGTCTTCGGCGACCCAATCGACGGGCGCATTTTGCGCGCGCAGGCCTTCATTATTATAAGCGTAAGTGGTTACGGCCAGCGGCGCTTCGCCGGCCATCATCATCTGGGTTATCGTATCGCGGCCGACGCGGATCAAGAGCTGCTGCTGGCTGAGCTTGACGGCGTAATTGACGGTCTTGTCCTTGCCCCAGGCGCCGAGCAAAGCCATGACCTCTTCGAGAGAGGATTCGTCGAAGAGAATCTCACCCTTCCATTTGGGTTGCAGCAATTCTTCCCAGCTCTTCGGCGCGTCCTTGCTGTTGATCTTGCGCGGGTTGAAGCCAAAAACGCGGAACGCATAGTTCATGCTGGTATAGTAAACTGATTTTGCGTGGGCGGGATAGATCGCGCGGATCGGCGTTTCATACTTGCCGAGCAGATTCTTTTCGAGCATCGGCGGCAGCAGGTCCGTAGAGGGTTTGATGACATCGACCAGATGCTTACCGGCATTCGCCTCGGAGATGGCGCGTTGCGTGACCTGACGCGTCTTGGCGCGCCAGACTTGCGCGTTGATAAAAGGAAAATTCTTCTTGAAGGCTTGGATATAGCGCGTGGCGTTCTCGATGCCAGAGTTGGTGTACCAGAGCATCTCACCTTCCTTCTTCGCGCCTTCGATGAGCTTTTTCTCGCGCTCGGCCGGGGTGAGTTTTTCGAGAGATCGCCAGATCTCTTCGGGCGATGAGACGACGGCGGCGAAACTTGCAGGTCCCAAGGCGCTTACGAAGAAAAAAGCGAGTAAAAGGATTCGCAATCGACGATCCATCGGGCAAGTCTCCATTAAACGATCGGCTCGCGGCGCAGCGCATCCGAGCCAAGCTGTCTCGACTCTATTCAGCGGCAAGAGCACTGTCAAATCGAGGAAGGATCTGTGCCATGCAACCCGCCATTCCAAAATTTTTACCCCGGCCGGTTCACGCCTGCGCGGCCGATTTCGTCGAGCAAGCTGTGATCGACGACTTGCTTGTAATTCAATGACACTGATTGTCCCATGCTCTTGCCGAGTAATTCGAGCGATATCTGAAACTGCCGTTCGGTGAAGTAGGGATAGCTGATGGTCACGCCGTCTTCGTACGCCGCTTCGACGACCTCGGGATTTTGTAAACGCAGATTCTTGCGGATGAGCTGCAGGGAAAGCTCCTTGTCGGTTTTTTGCCGCTCGCTCGCTTCCATCATGGCGAGCAACATCGATTTGAGCCCTTTGCGTTTGCTCTGTAGCGTGTCTTTCCTGACGACAAAGATCGACGGCGGGAAGGGATAGTCGGGCCGTTCCAACCGCGCCAAGTCGCGAAACCCTTTGCGCTTGAGTTGCAGCATGTAATAGCGATTGAACGAGCTGCCCACGGTCGTGCCCGCTTCCACCGCGGTCGCGCGGCTGGCTTGGCCGCCTGTGGAGAGAAAGGTCACCTTGCGCGGGTCGATGCCCAACCGTTCGAGAATGACCAGCGTGTAGCCGTGATCCGCCGAGCGCGGCCGGCTCATGCCAATGGCTTTTCCTTCGAGATCTTTCGCCGATTTGATCGAGGGATTGACCACTAACCAGTGCTCCGAAGCGGAACCCCAAGCGGCGATCGTGACCAGCGGCGGCGGATTTTTCGAGGTCAAGACCGACAAGATCGACTGCGGCGTGCCGTAAATGACGTCGACTTCACCGGCGAGCAGCGCCGTGGTCGAAAGCGTCGACTGCATCCAGATCAATTCCACATCGACGCCGTTGCGCGCGAAAATTCCCTGCTCCTGAGCGATCCAGAAGGGCACGAGAGACGAGCCGATAAAAAGCGTGCTGACGCGGAGCTTTTCGCGCTCCTGGCTTTGCGCCGGCTCCAGCGCAAAGCCTAGGACGAATAGGAACAGGACGAGGGGAACAGAAAATAGTTTTATGGCCGTGCTATTTCTTATGTTCAACAGCATCGTTCCTTCGTGACTATACTTTTTCAAAGCTCCGCAGCGCGCGGCAACTCTCAGCCGGCAACTGCAGCAGAACTGTTTGGCCTTGTCGAACGGGCGAAGCCGGATGGAGTTTGGTGCGAATCTTTTGCGCCCCGACGGACAACTGGCATTCCAAAGCGTCGCCCATGAATATCAAGGCATCGACTTTGCCCTGCAAGACGTTATCTGCGGCGGATGCGGCGTCGGCGACGATATTGATATCCTCCGGCCGAATGACGACGATGACCTTCTCGCCGGGAGCCAGACCGTCCGGCAGCACGCAGTGCAATTTGCCGCTCGCCGTCATCACTGGGCCGATGCCGGCCACGCCGGCCACGGCGCTGTCAACCTGGCCCTCAAGAAAATTGGTCAAGCCGATGAAGCTCGCGACAAACTTTTCCCGGGGCGCCTGGTAGATTTCTACCGGGGTGCCTTGCTGCACGATCTGCCCCAGATTCATGATCGCGACGGTGTCCGACATCGTCAGGGCTTCCAGTTGATCATGGGTGACGTAGAGCGTGGTGATGCCCAACCGCTTCACTAGTTCGCGAAGCTCAAAGCGCGTTTCCTCGCGCAGCTTGGCGTCCAGGTTGCTGAGCGGTTCGTCGAGCAGCAAGACCCGCGGTTCTCGCACGATTGCGCGCGCCAGGGCGAGACGTTGCTGCTGCCCACCGCTCAAAAAGGGCGCGGGTCGGTCACTCAGACCATCGAGCTGGACGAGCGCAAGGGCGTGTTCGACTTTGTCGCGGATCTCCTGGCGCGAATGCTTGCGCTTCATTTCGCGCAAGGGGAAGGCCACGTTTTCAAAAACGTTCAGGTGCGGCCAAATCGCGTAGGATTGAAACACCATGCCGATGTCGCGGTCGTAGGCCGGCACGATCGTGCGCCGGGTTGATGAATAGACCAGATCATCGCCGACGAAAATTTCGCCTGCCTCGGGAGATTCCAATCCGGCGACCGAGCGCAACGTCGTGGTTTTGCCGCACCCGCTCGGGCCAAGCAGCGTGAAGAACTGCCCCTGGGGGATGTCGAGGCTGATGCCGCGAACCGCATGCACCCGGCCGCGCTCGGTTTGATAAGAGACGTGGAGATTTTGAATCCGGATCATACCGACGGCGCTTGAACCATGTGGCGCCGGAATCCGATATAGCGAACCGCCAAGGTTAGAAGCAAGAGAGTCAGCATGAGCAGCGTGCCGATCGCCGCGACCGCGGGAACGTAGCCTTCGTCCCACATGTTCCAGATCAGAATCGCCAGCACTTGATTCTGCTGTCCTTCGTAGAGAATCAGCGGCAGGCCGGCGATGCGCACGGCGTGTAGCACGACCCAGATCCAGATCCCGACAAAGGTCGGCATCATCAGGGGCAGAAAGACGCGCCACATCATGCGCCAAGGCCGCGCGCCGCTGACGTAGGCCGCTTCTTCGAGCTCTTTGTGCACTTGTAGGAGCGACGCGCTCATGGAACGGGTTCCGTAGGAGAGAAAGCTCACGGTGAAGCCGATCGACATCGCCCACACTGTGCCGTAAATCGGCAAGAAATCGACTTTTAAAAAGACCCAGAAGAAAGCGATGCCGAGCACGATGCCGGGGATCGCGTGCGGCATGAAGGCCAATTGATCGAGCAGCTTTCGTCCCCAGAACTTGCTGCGCACAATCACGAGCGACACGAAAAACGAGAGCGCGACGGTCGCCGTCGCCGTGACAACGACCATAATGCCAGTGTTCTTCAAGGCCGATGCGATTTCACCGTACTGGAGCAAAAATCGATAGTTCTTGAGCGTGAAGCCCTGGAATGCTTCCAGCGACGGCGGCTGCAGGAAGGCCAGAAACGACGCGTAGGCGAAAGCCAAGAACGGCAGCAGGATGGCGAGAAACAAATAGAGCAGCACCAAACCCAGTGCGAGATAGCGCCATTTAGCCAATTCGAGCTGGCGCGGCCGATACCCTTTGCCCGTGATGATCATGAAGCGCTCCACCCGGCTGATCAGCCGCGTGTAGAAAAAGGTCGTGACCACGGCGATAAAAAGATAAACCATCGCCAATGCATTGGCTTGTCCAAAGACCGGCAGGAACGTGGCGCTGCGCACAATGGCGTAGATTTTTGTGCTGAAAACGTGGATGCCCGCCGGCAAACCCAGGATTCCCGGAATCTCGAAGACTTCCAGGGCGGTCATCGCTTGATAGATCATGACGGCGATCAATCCCGGCGCGAGCAGGCGCAAGGTGATCTTGCGCATGCTCGAAAACGGCCGCGCGCCACAGACTGCCGCGGCTTCTTCCAGCGACGGATCCATGCCGCGCATGAGCGGCACGAGCATGAGAAAAGCGGTCGGCACCAATCGCAGTCCTTCGAGGAACACCATGCCGCCAAGAGAATAGATATCGATGAGCGGCCCGCTGAGATTGAAAGCATTTTGCAGGGTCTTGTTGATGAAGCCGATGCGGGGGCTCAACAGGATCACCCACGCCATGGCCTGCAACATGCCCGGGACGGCAAGCGTCATCGGCACGCCGGCGTAGATCCAAATCTTGCCGGGCATGTCGGTGCGCTCGACGAGCCACGCCAGCGAAATCGCCACGCTGATGCCAATCAGCACGCTG
>JBEVIO010000091.1:0-3318 GCA_040510635.1 Binatia bacterium
TGTTCCTGTTAAATTGTTCAGCCCATGTAGAATCCCTCGGCGCGGCTCAAGTGAAGCCGCAAAAATTCGACGAGCAAACGCTGGCTAACTTCTACCGCGGCAAAGTCGTCCGCATCGTCGTCGGCTTCCCACCCGGCGGCGGCGCCGACGTATATTCACGATTGATCGCGCGCCACCTCGGGCGCTTTATCCCCGGCAACCCCACCCTCGCCGTGGCCAACATGCCCGGCGCCGGCAGCATCATCGCCGGCAATCACATTTACAACAGCTCCGCCAAGGACGGCACCGAGATCGGCATGCTCAACGGCGCGGTGATTCTCGAGCAACTCTTCGGCAATCCCGGCGTGCACTTCGACATGGCCAAGTTTCGTTACCTCGCCGTGCCGGTCAACGAAACCTATGTGATGATCGTCACGCGCCAGTCAGGCATCGCTAAATTCAGCGATCTGCTCGGCGCGAATGCCAAGCAAGCGATCCTCGGCGCCATACCCAACTCGACGCTGGAGCACGCGCCGATTTTGTTGCGCGACGCATTGAACGCTAATTTGAAAGTGGTTTCCGGCTACAAAGGCAGCGCCGACATCCGTCTGGCGGTCGACTCCGGCGAGATCGGCGGTTTTTTCAATCCCTGGTCGACGCTCAAGCCGAGTTCGCCGGACAAATTCAAAAGCGGCGAATGGTCCGTGCTCCTCCAGCTCACCGATCAACCGCTGCGTGATCTGCCTGCGAGTAATATTCCAACGATCAACGAACTAACCAAGGATGAAAATCACCGGATGCTGCTGCGTTATGGCACCAGCGCACCCAATCAATTTGGCAAAGTTTACATGCTGCCGACGGCTGTACCAGCCGAGCGCGCCGCCGCGCTGGAAGCGGCGTTCGCCAAAACACTCGCCGACAAGAATTTTTTGAGCGACGCAGAGAAAGGCAAGCTGGAAATTACGCCGATCTACGGCGAATCGATTCAGCGCATCGTCAATGAATTGCTCGCCATGCCAGCGGACGTCAAGGTAAGATTACAGAAAGCGATCAAAAAGTAAGGGAGCAAATAGTGAGGAGTAGGGGAGTGGGGAACTTCTGCCTATTCACTCCTCACTGATGTTCCGCTCACGCCGGCAGCAGCAAACGCGCCTCGTCGGCATCGACCACGGGATTCTTCGGCCGTTTTCGTTCGAGCACGCGGATGACCTCTTCGGCGGCGCCCCATTCACCCCGTTCGGACGCTTCCAAGGTCACCGCTCCTAAGTGCGGCGTCCACAGCACGTTGTCGAGCATGAACAGCGGATGATCTTTCTCCGGCGGCTCCTCGGCGATCACATCCAAAGCCGCGCCGGCAATTTTCCTTTGCTTCAACGCCGCGCCCAACGCTTGCTCGTCGACGATGCCGCCGCGCGCGGCGTTGATCAGGAAGGCTTCTGTCTTCAACAGCGCCAGTTCTTTAGCGCCGACCATGCCGCGGGTCTCGCGGTTGAGCGGACAGTGGATCGTCACGAAGTCGGAGTCGCTGAGCAGTTCGCGCAAGCCCACCCACTTGCCGCCGAGCGCGGTCACGTGAGACTCGGGAATGTACGGATCGCACACGAGGAAATCCATTTCAAAGGCCCGGGCGCGCAGCGCAACCCGCGCGCCGATGTTCCCCATGCCGACGATGCCGAGCGTTTTCCCGGCCAACTCGCTGCCGAGGAATTTGAGATAGTCGCTCCAGCGATTTTCCTTTACCGCCCGATTGGCCTCGTGCGTGTGGCGCACCAGCGCGATCATCTGACCGAACACGAGCTCCGCCACCGCGACGGCATTGCTGCCCGGCTGGTTCGTCACCCAAACTTTAAATTCTTTGGCGGCCTCGAGGTCGACACGCGAGGGATCCACGCCGACGCCGGTGCGCGCGATGATCTTCAGCCGTCCAGCGCTGCGCTGCATTTGCTCGCGCGTGATTTTACCCTTGCGGCTGATCACCGCGTCGACGCGCGTTGCTTCCAGCTCCCAGCGCTGGGGTTCCACCCACGGATTGACGACCACGAGATCGACCCGCTCGCGCAACCATTTCAGTACCTCCGGTTGAAACTCTTCGACCAAGACTCGGCCAAGTGACATAGACTGCCTCCTGTTGTCATGCTTTTGAATTCCGCGCGAATCGCGCTCAGGTGCATTATACCGTCTCTGCCCGCGCTTGTCCTTGACGGAGCAGCCGCTTCTCTTTATATGGTTATCGACGACCGAAACCGTGATGTTCGATCGACCCAAGCGGATTGTGTCTATCGGAAAGTCCCCCGCGTTGGAGTGGGCTCACGTGATGATATTGGCGCTTCGAAGTTTGATTTTCTTCATGATCGTCGCTCTGGCACCGATCGCTGGCGCCGAGTTGGTCAGAACGGTCATACCGCGCTCGACGCTCAATTATCTGAGCATACCTGTCGCCGAGGTAAAGGGTTACTTTCGCGATCAAGGATTGGAGAACCAGGCCATCGTGATTCCTGGCAGCACGGCGATCGCCGCTCTGGTCAGCGGCAACGTCGATTACAGCGGCGCCGGCGGCACCGGCATGCGCGCCGCGTTGCGCGGCGCGCCGATCAAAGCCGTGATGTTTCAAACCGAAAAGGTTACCTGGTATTTGCTCGCCGCGGCCGATATCCAAAAAATTTCTGATCTCAAAGGAAAACGCGTCGCCGTCGGCACGATCGGCGATACCCAAGATACCTTGATCACGATGCTCGTCGAGCGCGAAGGCATTTCCGCGCGCGATATTACGCGAATTGCGATGCCGTCGCGTAATACGCTCAATACGATCTTGTCACTAAAAACCGGCGCCTTCAGCGCCGCAGTCGTCAACGCCGATGAGTCGCTCCTCGGCGAGAAAGAGGGCCTGCGCACCCTGGCGTTTGTCGGCGATCTGTTTCCTTATCCGTTTCAAGGTTTCGTCGTCACCGATAAGATGATCACCGAGCGGCCCAACGATATTAAACGCTGGTTGCGCGCGATGGCGCGGGCACTGATTTTTATTCGCGACAAGCCAGAAGAAGCAGCCGACATCGCCATGAAGAAAATCCCGATGGGCAACGTCAGCCGGCCACTGGCCATCGAGGGCATTCGCCGCTTCGCCAAGGCGCTGCCGGATGGTGTGCCCGGTTTGCCCTCCGCCCAGGGGATCAAGAACTTGATGGAGTTCGACGTCAAGCTGCCCCTCAAAATCAAGGAAGATATCGCGCCGGAAAAAGTCATGAGCCTTAAATTGATGCGCGAGGTTAAAGAAGAACTGGAAAGCAAGCGTTAGCGCCGCAAAAAACAAGAAAGGATATCAGCGCATGAATCGAGGTTTTT
>JBEVIO010000092.1:0-10115 GCA_040510635.1 Binatia bacterium
GAAGAGCCGCGCAAAATCCTCATCCGCTCGGTGCAGCTCATCTGCCTGGCAAGGATTGTCGACGCGCTGACGGTGGATCTGCTTCGCTTGCCGGACCAAGCTTCATGGCAGGAATACGCCGCGGCCTGGAAGGACTTGCTGAAAAAATATCTTGGCATTGCGCCCAATACTGAGACGACGGCGTCGTGTGACCCCAGTGAAGAGATTCTCGAAATCCTGGATCAACTCGCCGGTCTGGACAGCGTGGACAATCGGGTCACGCGCAACGATTTTAGCCATACCTTTCAACACTGGCTCGAACGCTCCAGCGTGACCGATGATCGCCGCAACCGCGACGGCGTTATGGTGCTTAGCGCTAGTGCGGCACGTGGCCTAACGTTCCGCGCGGTCTTTGTTCTCGGCATGAACGAAGGTGTTTTCCCGCGCACGATCCGCGAAGATGCCTTTCTGCGCGATCGCGACCGCGAAGTTCTTGACCGCGATCTGGGCTACAAGGTTAGCCAAAACCTCGCCGCCTTCGACGAAGAAAAGTTGCTCTTCACACTGCTCGTCGGCGCCGCGCGGGAGCGGCTCTATTGCTCCTTTCAAAGAGCGGACGACAGCGGCAGAGCGCTGGCGCCGTCTTGGTACGTCGACGAGCTCAAGCGCGCCCTCGATGACAACGGTCGCCGATGCGAAACGATCGTTATCCCACGCAGCGCCGCCGAGAAAGCCGCCACAGCGCCGTTTGACCGCCAAGATTTGTTGCTGCCGAAAGAACTGGCGATTCGCCTGACGCTCGAAGCTCAAGATCCCACCGCGCTGATCGAAGCCACGGCTTCGCTGCCGGAGCTTTACAGGCAAGGACGCCAAATCGTCGCCGCAATCGAACAAAGCAGTGACCGCCTGCTTCCTTACGACGGCGCCCTCGCCGACTTCGATGGCTACTGGAAACATTTTTCCAAGCGCGGCCCCTCGCCGACGGCGCTGGAAACCTATGCCCGCTGCCCGTTTCAGTTTTTCGCGCGCCACGTGCTCGGCTTGGAACCGCTCGACCACCCCGAAGAAACCCTCGGACCCAGCCCCGCGGAGTTCGGCGAGCTCGGTCATGGAATTTTGAATTCCTTTTACCACGCTTGGATTGACGCCGGCTACTTTGCCGGCAAAGCGGCAACCGTGAACGTGGAAACTACGCTGCAAGCCGTCACCGTCCGCGCCTTTGCCGACTATGAAGAGAACAATCCGGTTGGCTACCCGCTCGCTTGGGAAAGTGTCAAGGACGGTCTCGTCCAACTGTTGCGCCAAGTGATCGCTCAAGATCTCGCCGAGTTGTCGCAATCAGGGTTTTCACCCGTGAGCCTGGAGACCGATGTGACGACGCGCTTGCCAGCCGACTGGCCGGAACCGCTGAAAAACCTGGCGATCCGCGGCCGCATGGACCGCATCGACCGAAAAGACGATGCTCTGAGGGTAATCGACTATAAATTCAAATTCGGTGCAAATCGGACAACCCAAGACAAGAATCTGATCCGCGCCGCCATGCGCGGCGAGAGATTGCAGCCACCCTTCTATTATATGCTCGCGCAACGCTGGGCCGAGGAGCAGCTTCTCAAGCCATTGCCAAAGACTGTCGAGGCGGATTTTTACTACATTGCGCCGCGCTGGGCCGACGGGCCGCTGGTCTCGACGCCCTACGGCGGCGAAGGACTTGCCGACAAGGTCGGCGCCGCGACCAAACGCACCATCGCCTATCTTGTTGATGGCGTTCGGCAAGGCCTTTTCTTCATCAACCGCGGCGCCCACTGCGGCCACTGTGACGCGGCGCCGATCTGCCGCAAAAACCATCCGCCGAGCCTGTGGCGCGCCGAGAACGATCCGTTGACCGAACCGCATCGCGTTTTACGCGCAAAAGATCCAAATGACGATGAGCCCGAGCCAGATTGAACTTGCCGACTCCGGTGATCGCCAGACCGCTATCGCCACTTTCGATCGCAATCTCGTGGTCACAGCCGGAGCAGGCACCGGCAAGACGACTTTGTTGGTCGACCGGTTGGCGCACCTGCTGCTGCGCAATCCCCAGCCGCTCAAAATCACCGAGATCGTCGCCCTCACCTTCACTAACAAAGCCGCCGACGAAATGAAGCTCCGGCTGCGTCAACGCTTGCAGGCTTTTCTCGATGTCCAGCTCGATCGTAAAGCCGCCAACGATGCCGAGGCTAAAACCAAGAGCGACGCTGAAGCGCTGATCACGCTCTACCAGCTTTCCAAAGACGAATTGGACAATCGCATTCATGATGCGCTCAGAAACATGGAACGAAGCGACATCGGCACGATCCATAGCTTCGCCGCCAACTTGCTTCGCCTCTATCCGCTCGAAGCGGGCGTCGACCCGCAATTTCGTGAGGACGATGGCGCAGCGTTCGACCGGCTTTTCGACGACCACTGGAACTTGTGGTTGGATCAGGAGCTTTCCTTGCACAGCGCGCACGCGCCGGACTGGCAGAAAATTCTCCCTAGCTGCGGTCTCGATCAAATCAAGGCCTTGGCCAAATCGATTGCCGCGGAAAACGTCGATCTTAGGCAGAACGCCAACCTAGCCAACGCCGTTTCCCCTGCCCTACGCGATTGGTTGGCAAGGCTCGAAGCCAAGGCCGGAGCCTTGATTGAACGCCATCCCGAGGATCGCCTGAATGAAAAGTTAGTTCGTGTGGCACGTATGGTCCTGAGTTGGTTTGGCAAAGACGGACAGCGCTCGGATACGTTAACGGACGAATACCTGCTCTTGTCCGATAAGTCGATCAATCGAAATGTTCAGGGCTGGCCTTCCGACGATGTCGCAATAGCTCAAGAGCTCGTGCGCGCCGCCAAGGGGCTCGTCAAAGTCGACGGCGAATTGACCGCCACGCTCTGGCGCTTGCTTGTTCCCTTCGCCGAGGATTTCCGCGAGCGCTTCATCCGCGAAGGGCATCTTTCTTTTGACGGCTTGCTCGTGCGCGCGCGCAATCTAGTGCGCGACCAAGTGCGCGTACGCGCGGATCTCAAACGGCGCTACCGCACCATTCTCATCGACGAATTTCAGGACACCGATCCGATCCAGTACGAGATTCTCCTCTACTTGGCGGAACAGAGCGGTCAGACAGCGATGGATTGGCGCCAAGTTAGAGTCGTTCCGGGGAAAGTATTCGTGGTCGGCGACCCGAAGCAGTCGATCTATGCCTTTCGCCGCGCGGACATCGAAGCCTACCTCGAAGTCGTCGATAGAATCATCAAAGCGCAGAACGGCGTCGAGTGCCGTCTCACCACCAACTTTCGCAGCAACGCGGCGATCCTGGACGCAGTGAATGGTGCGTTCGAAAAGCTCATCCAAGCTCAAGATGGCGTGCAACCGCCCTACATCGCCATCCATCCGGCGCCCGGCCGACTCTCCGGGCCGAGCGAGATTCCCAAGCTCTTGGTGCGAAAGATCGTCGCGGACCGAGACGTCAATGCCGAAACCGCGCGCCATCTGGAAGGTGAGAGCCTGGCGCGCTGGCTAAAGGAGCAGGTCTTAGGCAAAGTCACAATTCTGAACACGCATGGCGAAAAAGTCCAGGCGCAGCCTAAAGATGTCGCGATCCTACTGCGCAAGCTCACCGACATCCACGATTACTTGGAACCTTTGCGCCGTCAGGGGATTCGCTATGTCGTCGAAGGCGAGCGCCATTTTTATGCGGCGAAAGAAATCATCGACGCCGTCAATTTGCTGCGCGCCGTGGAAAATCCCCATGACCGTCTGGCTTTGGTCGGCGTGCTGCGCTCGCCGCTCGGCGGTCTCACCGACCAGCAGATTTACGAATTGCACCGGCAAAACCTGCTCGATTGCCGCGCTGCGGCAAAACTCACCGGCAAAAACTTTCCGCCGACCCTGGCCCAACTATACGACGCGCTCGCGCACTTGCACGAAGAGACCCGCGCGTTGCCCATCGGAGCCGCGGTCGCCCATGTCTTCGCAACCTTGCCGGTGGAATTGCTCGCGGCCTGCTATTTTCACGGCGAACAGGCTGTCGCCAATTTACAAAAGTTGCTGCAGCAAGCCGAGCGGCTCGGCCGTGAAGGATTGACCACGTTGAAAGAAGCGATTCGCCAACTGGAAAAGCGCGTGCTCGAGGTCAAGGACGAAGGCGAGAGCGTTCTCGCCGAAGAGAACCTCGATGCCGTGCGCATCATGAGCATCCACAAAGCCAAAGGCTTGGAGTTCCCAATCGTCATTTTGGCCGGCTGCCAAACCGGCATCGAAGGCAGGCGCAACGCCGACGCCGAGGCGATGTACGATTGGTCGACGGGACTGACGGGTCTTCGCATCGGTTCGATTGCAGATCTCGCCGGGCTCTACATCGCGGAGAAGTCCCGGCTCAGAAGCGCCGAGGAACAAAAGCGTCTGCTTTACGTCGCCATGACCAGAGCGAGAGAGAATCTCATCGTCTCCTGCGCGCCGAGTTCCCGGCGTTCGAGCGGCAGCTTCCTTTCCATGCTCGACGGCACACTCAACGAATGCATCGCCGGCGTCGAATCGTCGCAGGCGGTTTCCCTTGGCGGCGGCAGCATCGCCATCGAAGTCGTTAACGAGAGCCTCACCGCACCCAGTCGGAGCAAAGTGAAGTCCGCAAGCGCCAAGACAAGATCCAATTGGCAACCTTTCTTCGATGCATGGGCGCGTCGCAGCGCAGCACATGAAATGGGGCAGCGCTCGGCGCCGTTTCTGACCCCGACCTTGCTCAAACGACAGGAAGAAACTTCAACGGAAACCGGCGACACCATGAACGGAAAAATCTATCGGCAAACTCCGGCGCTCCTGGTCGGCGATCTCGCGCACCGTTTTTTACAGGACTGGGAGTTCACCGGCGGCGTCAAAAACTTCGAGCGCCAGCTTGACCATTTCATCGATCATGCATTGCCTAGAGAATTCGAATCCTCCCGCCGGGAGATCGAATCGGAGCTTCGAGAGATTTTTCGCGCTTTCTTTCGCTCGAAAGCCTACGCCGACTTCGCTCAGTCACATATCCTTGGCCGCGAGGTGCCGCTCTTGATGCCGTGGAACGGACAGATCATGGAGGGCGTCATTGATCTCGTCTACGAAAAAAACAACTTGCTTTACCTAGCCGACTATAAGACAGATAGAGTCGCTCGAAATGAGCTCAGCCAAGCGGCCGAACGCTATCGCCAACAGGCGGAAATCTATTCGCAAGCAGTCAAGCAGAGTCTCAGACGGGAGATCGCAGGGTTCAAAATAATTTTCCTGCGTCTCGGCGAAGCGGTCGAGCTCGGGCTTGTGAAGAATCGGCAACTCGCGCTGTTTTAAGGATTCCCATGAAAATCTGTTTTTTGGATATTGAAACCGTGCCCACTGATCGCTCACTGCAAGAAAATGGATTGCTCGAGCCCCAGATTCAGTTGGACGAAGCCGAGTTGCTCAAAAAGCTCAGTCTTTCGGCGGTAACCGCGAAAATTATTTGTATTTGCTACGCCATCGAGCCGCCCGTCGATTGCGAAGTGCAGGCGCTTCAGGGCGCGGAGACGGAAATCATCAACGCCTTTTGGAAATTGGCCGCCGACTGCAACCTCTTCGTCGGCCACAATATTTTAGATTTTGACCTGCGCTTCATCTACCAACGCTCGATCATTCATCAGATCAAGCCGTCACGCGATCTTCCTTTCGCCCGTTTCCGCAACGCGCCGATCTACGACACCATGCAGGAGTGGAGCAAGTGGGGCCGCGAACACGCGAGCCTCGACACACTTTCGAAAGCCCTCAGCATTCCTTCGCCGAAGGAAAGTCTCGACGGCTCTAAAGTCTACCCCTACTACCGAGCCGGCAAGCTTGCCGAAATCATCGAATACTGTAAGCGCGACGTCGACTCGACACGGCAAGTCTATCGCCGGCTGACGTTTACGAATGGGCCGGGGCCGGCCGTATAGACAACCGTCTTGACGTTTGGGGCAATGTGACAAACCGCAACAATTCTAGATGCTGCACCTAACCGATTCGCTAAAGCGCATGCCTAGCGTGTATGTTATCGACCTGTTAGTTAGCAACTAAACCATTGTGCCAAGACATCGAGAGAAGGATATGAACGAAGAACGAATAGCTCAAAATTTGGCCGCCGTTGTGAACCATTTTCACAGTGAGGCGCTGAACGACGTGGAGGCCGCACTTTCGACATTCACCGACGATGTCATTTGGGAGGCACCTGCACCGAACGGTCTTAACCGATCTTTCACCGGGAAGGAGGCGGTCGAGAATAATTATCGGCAGCTCTGGGCGTCCATGCGCAATGTGACCTTTCAGCCACTCCAGCGCATCGCTACCGAGGATCGTGTGGTGGACGACTGCACGGTTACTTTTGAGGTGGCCAAAGACGGATATTGGCATTTTCCGGTCGGCAGCAAAGTGGAAATGCGACTGGTCCACATCTTCGAGATGCGCGAGGGAAAGATCGCCCGGGAGATCGTTTTCGACATGGGACGTAGCGTCTAGTCGGAGGGCAAAAGGAGACTGCTGCTGACGCCCGGAAAGTTTCAGGGCGCAGTCTGCCTCCTAACAATTGCTCTAGCTTACGCGTTAGCTTACTAAGCCATGTCGGAGAAACTCAATCATTTCTTCTTTTGTACTCCTTACGCTCATCGCATTGGACTTGAATTCAAAACCGACGACTGCTGAGGATCTGGTTCGAGATCAGGAGCTTCTTGGCTGTCTGTTGCCGCTATCTAAAGTTTAGTCTCCCCCAGCCTTTTCGACGGCTCGTTTGACTCCCAGTACGCCAGTCGATAATAATTGTTACAAATCCGCTAGGCCTGAGCGTCGAGATCTCACGCCGATTTGCAGATTCCAACGATTCACGAAGGAGGCATTATGGACCATCCAACTGAGCAATCTTTTCAGGAACCGACAGATAAAAAGACCCGGGCCGGCTATGGAAAATTTCTCCGGCCGAATACGCCTTACGACAACTTCATGGAGTCGCAGGGCATTCCGATTTATCGCGACATCGGCGTTCGGCGCGTGCAGGATCTGCCTCGCAAGCCGTGGAAGCGCATGGGCGGCAGCGGCACATTCATTCAGCTCCTCGGCACCGAAGGTCTGTGGGGCTGCTACGTCGTCGAAGTGCCCGGCGCGGGTGCGCTCAATCCCGAAAAGCACCTTTACGAAGAGCAATATCTCGTCGTCGACGGCCGCGGCACGACCGAGGTTTGGGTTGACGGCAATCCGAAGAAGGTCACGTTTGAATGGCAAAAAGGTTCGATCTTCGCCATTCCGATGAATGCGACGCATCGCATCGTCAATGCGACCTCGAGCCCGGCGCTTTTGCTCGCCGGCACGACGGCGCCCAACGTGATGAATAACTTTGACCATGAAGACTTTATCTTCAATTGTCCTTATCATTTCAAAAATCGTTTCGATCCGAGCGACGACTACTACAAGTACAAAGAAGAAGTCACGCCGGACCCGCTTCGGGGTCTCGCCATGCGCCAGACGAACATCATTCCCGACGTAATGTCCTGCGAGTTGCCCATGGACAACCGCCGCTCACCGGGCTATCGCCGCATCGAGCCGCACATGGCGGGACAGCAATTCTATATGTGGATCGGTCAGCATGAAACCGGCCGTTACTCGAAAGCGCATGCGCATGGCTCCGCGGCAGTGCTGATTTGTCTCAGCGGCAAAGGGTATACCTACACGTGGCCGGCAAAATTGGGCACCCATCCCTGGGAAAAAGGCACGACGGAAGAAATCAGACGCCAGGACTATGAACCCGTGGGTATGGTCAGCGCGGCGCCCATGAGCGGGAACTGGTTTCATGCCCATTTTGGCGCGAGCAAAGAGCCGCTGCGTCTCACCGCCTGGTTCGGCCCCAACGCGCCAGGGCGCGATCGCGGCAAGCCCGGTGAAAAGGACATCGACTACGGCGCCATCGACATGAAAGACGGCGGCACGGCGATCCCGTACAACGAAGAAGATCCGTATCTCCGTAAAGAGTTCGAAGAGACGCTGGCGAGCGTGGGCGCGCAATCGCGCATGGAGCCGGATCTTTACAAGCACTCCTACTAAGAATCTGTCTCGCGTCTAGGGTCTAGAGTTTGGAGGTTAACGCCAGACTCTAGACTCTGGAATCCAAACGATCTTAGCTGCCCAAAGGATTTTCATGGCCACCGCACCTCGAGGTTCGTTTTCCAATGCCAACCGCCACATGCAGGAGGAAGAAAAGCTTCAGCTCACCAGCGTCGGTGTCGACATCGGCTCTTCGACATCGCACCTGGTTTTTTCCCGGCTGGAACTGACCCTCGAAGGTTCGCGCTATCGCGTCACGCGGCGCGAAGTGCTGAACGAATCGGCAATACTCCTCACGCCCTACGTCGACGACACGAGGATCGATGTCGAAGGTCTCGAAGCGTTCATCAACGAGCAATACAAAAAGGCCAAGATCAAACGTGAAGAAGTCGATACCGGCGCCCTGATTCTCACAGGGGTCGCCGTGCGCCGGCGCAACGCTCGCGCGATTGCGGAACTGTTCGCGGAAGAAGCCGGCAAATTCGTGGCCGTAAGCGCAGGCGACGGTCTGGAGGCTACGATGGCGGCTCACGGCTCGGGCGCGGTGGCGCACTCAGAAAAAATGGGCGGCGTCGTCCTGAACATCGATGTCGGCGGCGGCACGAGCAAGTTTGCAATCTGTAATAACGGCAAGGTTCAGGAAGTTTCCGCAATCGACGTAGGCGCTCGACTGCTCGCCTTCGACAAAGACGGCGCCATCGTGCGTATCGAGGAAGCCGGCCGCAAGCATGCCGGCTGGGCCGGATTTTCAGTGGCGCTCGGCGAAAAAATCGCCGAAGCAAACCTGCGCAAAATGGTCTCGGGCATGGTGGATAAACTATTTGCCATGCTGAAGCCGCAATCCGTCACCGAAGATATTAAAAGGCTTCTGCGCCTGTCGCCGCTGACCTACAAAGGGGAAATCGATTGTGTAATGTTTTCCGGCGGCGTGTCGGAGTTCATCTACAATCGCACCAAGACCAGTTTCGGCGATCTCGGACCATGGATCGCAGAAGAGGTGCACAAGCGCACGGGCGATTTAGGGCTCCTCGTCATGGAACCCAACGCGCGGATTCGCGCCACGGTCATAGGCGCCTCGCAATACACCGTGCAAGTGAGCGGTAACACGGTCTTCATTGCACCGGAAGACGCCGTTCCCGTTCGCAACGTCGCAGTAGTCGCGCCGGAGTTTCCGTTAAACGACGATGATTTCACCAAAGACGCCGTCCGCGACGCGCTGCTAAATGCCCTACGGCGCTTGGACTTGCTCCATGGACGACAACCC
The DNA here is from genome assembly GCA_040510635.1 of Binatia bacterium. Taxonomy (GTDB): domain Bacteria; phylum Desulfobacterota; class Binatia; order UBA9968; family UBA9968; genus DP-20. The sequence continues at coordinate 9,330 of JBEVIO010000092.1, forward strand.
GTAGCCATAGCGTTTCATTGGGACGGCTCAGCGACATTCTCCCGTTTGGAGTCTTTCTGCAGTGGCGTCGCCGAAGGACTCAAAGCTATCTTCGCCAAAGACCACCCGCTCGTTTTGGTGAACGACGGCGACATCGGCGGGATTGTTGGATTACATTTTCAAGAAGAACTACAGATGCAGACCCCGATCATCTCCATCGACGGCATCGCCCTCAGCGATTTCGACTACATCGACATCGGCGCGCTGATTCAATCCTCCGGCGCAGTGCCGGTCGTGATCAAATCCCTGATCTTTCCAACTTCACCGCAACAATAAAAAGGCGGAGAAGGTGACTCCTTCCCGGTTTTCAATGACTTGAACGATTTGCACCCGATGAAGTTTTTTAAACCCTAAAAAATCGTTTGGCATTCCCTCCCAACACCGCGGCTTTTTCTGAGTGCGTCAAATCCGGACGTTCCACGGTGTCGTGAATCATCTGCTTCGCCGCCACTAAATCGACTTCATGCGGATAGTCCGAAACGTAGGAAAAGGTGTCGGCGCCACATTGCTTGATCACGTACGGCAAAATCCATTCGTTGGCCGGACCCGATCGCTATTCAGATTTTGAAATTGGGGGGCGAAAACAAACGCCCTGCTCTTTTCTAGACCGCCAACCCGCGCGTTTAGTAAATTGATTTTTCGAAGGACACCAAGGCACATTTTTTGCCAGCGAGTGACAATCTTTGACAAGAAATGACGGCGCTCAACGAGAGCGGCGCAACTTGGCGGCGAATGTTCAAATTCTTG
>JBEVIO010000093.1:0-3786 GCA_040510635.1 Binatia bacterium
ACATGTGTAAAAATATCGAGGATTACGTTTGCTCTATTGGCATTGACCACCTGGATGATGATCTTCGCTGTGCCGGTCAGAGCAGTGCCGTATTGGCGCGGAGTCCCTCGCTGGCATGGCGATATCAGACATTTTACCGAGCATGACATTGTTGTGTGGCGCGGTGGTCATTGGGTGCATGGCTGGCACGTCAGTCGGTTCGGCTGGTGGTGGGTCATACCGGGAGGATGGTACTTCTATCCCGCCCCCGTCTATCCCTATCCAGATCCGTATGCTCCTCCGGTCGTAGCCGTTCAGCCAGCACCACCGGTTGTCCAAGCGCAGCCACAAGCGCAAACCTGGTATTACTGCGACAGGCCCTCGGGCTATTATCCATACATTCCAGAGTGCTCTTCGGGCTGGAAGGCAGTGCCAGCAACACCTCCGCCGCCCATCTCATCTGGTTCACCTCCACCACCGGTGCGATAAGCGGAGTAAAAATGAACGCGAAGCTATTCTTCATGATTTCGTTAGTCACCACGGTAGCGTGTACCACGATCCCAACCGGACCCACCCTAGTAGTGATGCCCGCCCCTGGGAAACCGTTCGAAGTCTTTGTCGCCGATGACACCGTTTGCAGACAGTTTGCTGAACATCAAACAGGCATCAGTCCTCAAACAGCCGCCACGCAACAGACTGTGAGCGGTGCGGCAGTTGGGACAGCGGTGGGTGCCGTCGCTGGAGCAGCGATCGGCGCCGCTGCGGGTCATCCTGGAGTCGGCGCGGGGGTAGGTGCCGGAACGGGGCTGCTCGTAGGGACGGGAGCTGGTGCGCATGCCGGGTATGGAACAGGATTCACGTTGCAACAGCAATACAATATTGCGTACGAACAATGCATGTACGCCAAGGGAAACCAAATTCCGGGTCTTATCCAGACGAGTCCTGCACCAAGAATCCCCCCATCAGCGTCTTTTTTTCCTCCACCGCCCGCTAACAAGCCGGCGCCACCATGAGCCCCTTTTGATCTTTTTCGCCAGTCCGTCTCGAATTAGGTTTCGTCATGCCACCGTATCCTGTGGCGCGAGCTATGGCGATTTGTTATCGTAGGCCATTCCAGGCTAAAAAAGGAGTGACCCACTGTGCTGAAACGCTTGTCATTAGTTTTCCTATTCGCCCTGATTGCAGCGCTGCCGGCGACCGCTTGGGCGCAAAAGGGCAAGATAAAAATCGCCGTGCAGGCGCCGCTGTCGGGTGAGCAGGCTGCAATCGGCGAGCATATCAAGCTCGGCGCGCAGCTCGCGGTCGAGGAATCGACCAAAACATTCAAGGATCTCGGCTACGAGTTGGTTTTGGTGCCCCAAGACGACCAGGCCAAGCCGGAGGTCGGCGTGGCCAACGCGCGCAACATGGTCGCCGATCCCGACGTGCTCCTTATCGTCGGGCACTTCAACTCCGGCGTCGCGCTGCCTTCTTCCGAAGTTTACAAAGACGCTATGTTGACGATGATTTCGCCGGCGAACACGGCGACGGAGATCACCGACCGCGGTTATCCGAACGTCAATCGCGTGTGCGGCCGCGACGACGTCCAAGGTCCGGTCGGCGCCCGTTTCGCGGCGCAAGATTTGAAGCTCAAATCCGTCTACATCATTCACGACAAGACGCTTTATGGCCAGGGCGTGGCGGAAAATTTTCGCAACGAAGCCAAGAAGCTGGGCATGAACGTCTTGGGCTTTGACGGCACGGAAGAGCGCGCCAACTTTTCACCGATGATTATTCCGCTCAAGGCCAAAAATCCCGATCTCGTCTACTTCGGCGGCATCTATCACCAAGGCGGTCTCTTGCTGAAGCAACTGCGCGAAAAAGGCGTCAAAGCCAAGTTCATGGGACCCGATGGCCTCGATTCGGCGGAAATGGCGAAGATCGCCGGGAGCGCGGTAATCAATAGCTACTACACCAGCGTCGCCGGTCCGCCTGATGCGTATCCTGAAACCGCCACCTTTGCAAAAAAATATAAACAGCGCTTTGGCAAAGACACCGAATCCTTCGGCATGTACGGCTACGATGCGACGCTGGTCGGCATCAAAGCGATGGAACAATGGATCAAAGCGAACGGCAACAAGAAGCCGAGCCGCGCCGATGTCGCGACCGCGGTGCGCAAGATCAAAAACTTCAAAGGCGTGACGGGCTCCATTGAATTCGACAGCAAGGGCGATCCAGTCAAAGCTAAATACTTCGTCTTGCAGTTCGAAAAACAAGCCTATCCCGGCAAGGTCGTGAAAGTCATCGAACAGCAAGCGCCGGCAGCGGTCGCCAAGAAGTCGTAAGCTTATCACGACAACCGAGGATCGAAGATGGAGGATCGATGATCGATTCGCCATCCGCGATTTTCTATCGTCGATCTTCCGTCCTCTATTCTCGATCCAGTTTCGAAAAACTCCCAATGAAGAAAAAACTCCGCGTTGGGCTTCTTTTTGGCGGCAAGTCCGCCGAGCATGAGATTTCGCTCATCTCGGCGAGAAATATCGTCGAAGCGATGGACAAGACAAAATACGACGTCGTCGCTATCGGCATCGACAAACAAGGACGGTGGCATCTCGACGAAGGCGCGCGGTTACTGCATGGTATGGCACAGCCGGAAGTTGCCTTCAAAGATGCCGAGAATATCGCAGCCGTGCGGCCCGGGGACACGGCCACGCCAGTGGTGCGGAGCAAGGGTTCCGGGTTGGGCGCGATCGACGTCGTCTTTCCGGTGCTGCACGGACCGTTCGGCGAAGACGGCACAGTTCAGGGTTTGCTCAAGCTCGCCAATATTCCATTTGTCGGTGCCGGCGTGTTGGGCTCCGCTGTGGGCATGGACAAGGACGTCATGAAACGTTTATTGCGCGATGCAAAAATCCCGATCGCAAACTTCGTCGTGTTCGAGCGCGCGGAACAAGCGGCGATCCGCTTTGCGAAGGTAAAAAAAATGCTTGGGCTGCCGCTCTTTGTGAAGCCGGCAAACCTCGGCTCCTCAGTCGGCATCTCTAAAGTGATCAAGGAAAATCAATTCACCGATGCAGTGCGCACCGGTTTCCGCTACGACAACAAGATTATTATCGAGGAAGCCATTCGCGGTCGCGAGATCGAGTGCTCGGTTCTCGGCAACGAAAAGCCGGTCGCATCACTGCCGGGCGAGATCGTCGTGCAGCGCGACTTTTATTCTTACGACGCCAAATATCTCGATGATCAAGGCGCGCGCTTCGAAATTCCGGCGCGCTTGCCGAAAAAGGTCGTGAAAGAAATTCAGCAGACGGCGCTGCGCGCCTACCGAGCGCTTTGCTGCGAAGGGATGGCTCGGGTGGACTTTTTCCTGCGTCCGGACGGGAAGGTGCTGGTCAATGAGATCAACACCATTCCCGGCTTTACCAAGATCAGCATGTATCCCAAGATGTGGGAAGCCACGGGGCTAAGCTATTCCCGCCTGATCGACCGGCTGATCGGACTCGCCCTGGAAAGGGCGCGGCACGAGAAGCATTTAAGGACTTCGAAATAGCGCCGATCATTCTATTGACGGTTCGATGCGAAACGAACCGGGCAAATCATGGCGCTTAAACCCTTAATCTACCAAGATCCCTCTACCAGCTCTTGCGCGAGGGCAACGTCCAAGAGCTCAATCAACGCAAACTCAAGGCGAGAAATTGGACCTTGCGTCCTATGATTTCCGCCACCTCGACCGCGGGCTCGCCGCCGCCGGCATCGACTTTACAGGCTGTTATTTTCGCGCTGCCGATTTGCGCGGCGTCGATTTCTCAAAAATGGGGCAAGGCT
>JBEVIO010000094.1:0-4341 GCA_040510635.1 Binatia bacterium
CGAAAACTCGGCTTGGATCCGGAGAAAGATGTCGCCATGTTGCAGATCGGCGACTTTGGCGCGCGCTTGGCATCGCTCGCCGCCGGAACCGTTCAAGGAACCCTGCTTCTACCACCGTTCACTTTGCGGGCGCGCGACCTCGGCCTTCGCCCGCTTTACGATTTGGTCGGCAGCGGCATTCAATATCCGATCAACCAGATCACCGCGCGTCAGTCCTTTATTAAGTCGCAGCGCGAAACCGTGAAGAATTTCATGAGGGGATTCGTCGCCGGCCTGGCTCGCTTTCGCACGGATCGAGAGTTTGGCGCCAAAGTGTTGGGCAAAAATCTGCGGGAAAACGATCCCAAAATTCTTCAAGAGACTTACGATTTTTGGCTGAAAGTATTTCCCAGAGTTCCCAACCCCGGTCCTGAAGATGCAACGGTCTTTCTGGAACTCATGCAGATCAAAGAGCAGCGCGATTGGCGTGAATTTGTCGACACCAGCGTGATGGACGAATTGGCGCGAGAAGGATTTCCCAGCAGCGTTTATAAATAGCGAAAGAGGTTTTATGAAGCCCGTCGCAAGCATCCTAGGCGTCTTGAGCTTTGCGCTATTTTTTGGTGCAGGCCAGGCCCAAGACCTCGCCAAAGCCAAGCAAGAAGGACGGATCGTCTTTTATACCTCGTGGGGACCGAGCGATGCCGATTATGTCGTCAAAGCCTTCGAAAAAAAATATCCGCCGCTCAAAGTCGAAACCGTGCGCGCCAGCAGCGAGCGCACTCTGACTCGTCTTTTGAGTGAGCACCGCGCCAATACGTTTCTCGGCGATGTCGTCGCCGTCAGCGGTATACAGTCGGGAATTCTAAAGGAGAAAGGCTCGCTCGACCGCTATCAATCTCCGGAGGTGGCGAATTTTCCCGCCGATTGGCGCGACCCGGATGGATACGGCGTCGGCCTGCACCAAACGATTTATGTAATAGGCTACAACTCTCGACTGGTTTCAGCCGACGCCGCCCCGAGAAGCTACGAAGACCTGCTGCAGCCTCGCTGGAAAGGCCAACTCGGCTGGGACACCGAAGAGTTTTATCTGTTCGGCGCGCTGATGAAAGTGCGCGGCAAAGAAAAGGGCTTGGAATATTGGCGCCGGCTTGCGGAGCAGCAGATCAATTTTCGCAAAGGCTACACGTTGATCAGCGAGCTGGTGTCGGCCGGTGAGTTTCCCGCCGCGGTGTCGCTATATCAGCATCGGGTCGATGAATACATCGAGAAAGGCGCGCCGCTTCAGTGGATTGCGCCGAATCCTTTGATCGGCGGAGATCCTAACAAAATATCGCTGTTAAAGAATGCGCCGCGACCGAACGCGGCCAAACTGTTTATCGACTTCATGCTGTCGATGGAAGGCCAAAAGCTGCTGCAGGACAAAGGCCGGAGTCCGGGGCGGAGCGGCATGGGCGCGAAAAATCCTCGTCTCAAAGGAGTGAAGATTTTCACGCTGCAGGTAAATTCCGACGAATACGAGCAGCTCGGCAAAGAGTTCAACCGGATTTTCAAGCTGCAATAACATGGCGTTGAAATTGTCCATGACCTGCGGTCCTTATGACCGCGCCCGCGCACTGATCGACGGCACGGTGAAACCGCCAGGCATCGATCTCGAGGTTGGCGTCAACAAAAGTCCGGGCCGGCACACCAAGATCGACGGCAAGGAATTCGACGCGGCCGAGTTCTATACCGCTACGTACATCGCCGACCTGCACTATAAAACGCTTGGCTACACGGCGATTCCCATTTTCGTCAAACGGATGTTTCGCCACTCGTATATCTATATCAACAAGCGCGCGGATATCCGTTCGCCTGGCGATTTGAACGGCAAGCGCATCGGCGTGCAGAACTGGCTGACAACCACCGCCGTTTGGGCCAGAGGACTGCTCGAAGACGAATACGGCCTCGATCCAAAGTCGGTGACCTGGATAGCCGATCGCGTATCCGGCGTCGGCGATTGGAAGCCGCCCCATTGGTTGAAAATAGAGATTGTTCCGAAAGAGCAAAAACAATTTAACTTGCTGGCGAACGGCGTTATCGACGCGGCGATCACCACGGGAACCTGGGCGCCGAACGTTCACCCCGAAATCGACTTCCTTTTTCCCAACTACGCCGCGCTGGAGCGCGATTATTTCAAGCGGACCGGTTTTTTCCCGATCATGCACACGCTGCTGATAAAAACTTCCGTGCTGGAAAAAGATCCTTGGGTCGCTAGGAGCATGTACGATGCCTGGCAGGAGTCCAAAAGGAAATGCTACGAATGGCTTGAATGGCAGCGCGTTCATCAGACGGGATTGTGGTACCGGGCGTTGTGGGAAGAAGAGCAGGCCACCGCAGGCGCGGATCCGTATCTGTGGGGCTTTTGGAGCACGCGGTCCGAGGTCGATAAGCTGCTCGAATATTGCCAGCGCCAAGGCCTAACGACCCGCAAGTTCGAGCCGGAAGAAATGTTTCACCCGAGCACACTGGAGACTTAACAGGAGCGCATCATGCCGCTAATCAAGATTATCTCCACCGGTGGCACCATCGCCAATACGGGCCAAGGCCTGATCGGTATCGATGAAGTGCTCAAAGACATCCCGCAAGCGCGGGCTATGGCGGATTTCGAAATCATCGAGGCGACGCGCGTAAGAAGTGGTCAAATGCGGCTGGCTCAATGGTTCGACGTCGCCCGGGCCGCTAGCGCCGCGGCGGAAGACCGGCGCGTCGACGGCATCATCGTCACGCATGGAACCTTTACCACGGAAGAAACCGCTTACTTTCTTCACTTGGTTGTGCGTACCGAGAAGCCGATCGTGGTCGTGGCATCGCAGCGCAAGCACGATGAAGTAGGCAATGACGGCGATCGCAATATGCTCGATGCCATCCGCTTGACGCTCTCGCCTGAAGCGCGCGGCAAGGGTGTTTTAGTAACGCTCCATGAAGAAATTCATTCGGCGCGCGAAGTTGTCAAGACCAACCAGCGTCCAGGCGGATTTCACTCTTTAGGGCGTGGGATCCTCGGCCACATCGAAGAAGATCAGGTCAGTTTCTATTACACTCCGACCCGCCGCCATACGTTTCGTTCCGAGTTCGATATGCGCGAGATCTCCGAGTTGCCGCGCGTCGACGTGATCGCGGCTTATGTCGGCGGCGATGACACCGCGGCGCAGGCCTGTGTGGCCGCAGGAGCCCAAGGACTCGTGATCAGCGGCTATGCCTACAACGGCCGTCCCTCCGCCGACCAGCTCGCGGGAATCGAGAAAATCGCCGCGTCCGGAGTTCCAATCGTCTTGTCCAATCGAGGCGGTCAAGGACGGATTCCTGTGAATTGGGAAGATCCTTTCATCCAGGGAGATAGTTTGGTCCCGCACAAGGCGCGCATTCTGCTGATGCTCGGTCTAAAGAAAACCAAAGACCCGCGCGAACTGCAACGAATATTCAACGAATACTGACACGACTGCATAGCAGCGATGTTTTTTTATTTTCCATTTTAAATTTTTAATTGAGCGCCTCCATGATCACCCGTCTCGTTGTTCAAAGAAGAGAGTCGTTTGTCGACGGCCACGAATTTCCCATCACCGGAGCCTACGAAAAACTCGTCGGCAAAGTTTACGGCGAGGTCGATCCGAGAAACCGGCTCAATAGAATCATCGTCAATCTCGATAGGGCGCCGCGCAATCGTCGCGGACGAGTCGAGTACCGCAGTGACTTTTTTATTTTGAAACCAGCGGACATGTCGCGCGGCAACGGCAAGATTTTCTTAGATGCGCCCAACCGCGGCAGCAAACGTCTGCTTAGCTTTCTCAACGATGCGCCGGCGGCGAACGATCCGAGCACTATTGCCGATGCCGGTAACGGCTTTCTTATGCGCCAGGGTTACACGATCGTCTGGTGCGGCTGGCAAGGCGATCTAATGCCGATCAAGAACTGGCTCGTGCTCGACGTTCCGGTCGCGACGAACCGTGGCGAACCGATCGTGAGCAAAGTCCGCACTGAAATCGTGGTCGATGAAAAAAATGTTAAATCACAGCCGCTCAGCGCCGACGAGCGGGTGAAAAGCTATGAAGCCGCTTCACGCGACAAATCACAAGCAACGCTCACCGTGCGTGAGAAATCCTACGGCAAAAGAATCCCCGTGCCGGAGACAGACTGGGAATTCGCCGCTTCGTCAAAAGACCCAAGCACCGGTAAAGAAACCATCAAGCCGAGCTCTAAAGATCTTTACCTGCACGGGGGATTCAAACCCGGCCACATCTATGAATTCATCTACCCGGCGAAAAATCCTCTTGTGCTGGGCCTGGGCTTCGCCGTCACGCGCGATCTAATTTCTTTCCTACG
>JBEVIO010000095.1:0-3448 GCA_040510635.1 Binatia bacterium
ACGGCGCTGTCTCGCTCAGCAGTTTCTTGCATCGGCGCAAATATCTATCGACGGCGATCTCTTTTGACCGCGAACTGCTAGCAAACCTGCAAGAGGAAAGCCAGCATCAAGAGATCTTGCGCGAGCGCCTGGCGCGCAAACAGGCGGAGTTGAGCGAGCAAAAAAAAACCCTCAGCCTTGCTCAGGCATCGGTCCGCCAAGAGGCGGAGAAAGAAAAATTATTACTGGCCAGTCTACGCCGGGAAAAAACCACGCGGCTGCGCGCTTTGCGAGAGATGGAAGCGGCGGCGCAACGGCTCGAAAAAATGATGGACGAAATCGCCAGGCGCGCAATGATCAAACCCAAACAGCCGCCCTCGGCGCCTTCAACCGGCGTGGGGCTAGAGGCGTTGCGCGGCAAGTTGGATTGGCCGGTGCACGGGCCGGTGAGCGCGCCATTCGGCAAATATAAGCACCCGGAGTTTGCCGCCGAGATATTTCGTAAAGGGATCGATATCGACGCGCCGATTGGCGAAGACATCCGGGCCGTCGAAAAGGGCACCATAGTTTATGCCGATCAGTTTTCCGGCTACGGTAAAATGGTGATCGTTGATCATGGCGAGCGTTACTATACAATTTACGGCCATCTTTCTGAAATCCTTAAGAAATCTGGGGATGCGGTCAGGCGCGGTGAGGTCGTCGGCCGGGCCGGTGACAGCGATTCGCTAGCGGGCTCGAAGCTTTACTTTGAAATGCGCAAAGACGGCCGCTCTCTCGACCCGGTGCCGTGGTTCAAGAAGCAATAGCTATTTTATTTATCTTGCGATAAACTCCGGCTTGATCAGCACTCTTTTCGAGGAGACTTACGATGCGAATGGTTCGTAAACATGGAGCGCCGTTTCTGCTCTTGGTCGTCGGGATTGCTTTGGGATTTTTTCTTTCGGCCCATTGGGTGCCAAACGTCTCCGCCGTCGGGAGGCAGGATTATGAGAGCTTGGAAGCTTTTAGCAACATTCTCTCGATCGTGAAGAAAAATTATGTCGACGACGTGCAAACCAAAAGTTTGGTCAGTGGGGCGATCAACGGCATGTTGAATGCTCTGGACCCACACAGCGCCTATCTCACGCCGGATCTTTACAAAGATCTGCAAAGCGATACCCAAGGTCGCTTTGGCGGACTCGGCATCGAGATTACCGTCAAGGGCGGCATTCTGACCGTCGTCTCACCGATCGAAGACACGCCCGCGGCCAAAGCCGGTATCAAGCCGGGCGATCAAATCTTCAAAATCGAGGAAGAATTCACCAAAGACATGTCGCTCGTCGACGCCGTGAAAAAAATGCGCGGCTTGAAAGGCACGAAGATCAATTTGACGATCAGGCGCGAGGGTGTCGCCGACCTTTTGGATGTGACGATGGTGCGTGACATTATTCGCGTGCAAAGCGTGCGCAGCCGCAGCTTGGAACCGGGCTACGTTTATATTCGTCTAGCGCAATTTCAGGAGCGAAGCGACCGTGACATGCAAAGGGCGCTGGAAAAGTTGGCGGCGGAAAAGGGCGGCATCAAGGGACTCGTCCTCGATCTGCGCAATAATCCAGGTGGCCTGTTGACACAAGCCGTGCGCGTCTCGGATATGTTTTTGGAATCGGGCTTGATCGTTTACACGGAAGGGCGCATCGACACGCAGAAGCAGAAATATTTTGCCCAAAAAGACGGGACTTGGACGGATTTTCCGATCGTGGTTTTGGTCAACGGCGGCAGCGCCAGCGCGTCGGAGATCGTCGCCGGTGCTTTGCAGGACCACAAGCGCGCGGTGGTGCTCGGCACGAAAACTTTCGGTAAGGGCTCGGTGCAAACGATTCTGCCGCTCGATGACAACTCGGCGTTGCGCCTGACGACCGCGCGTTATTTCACGCCGAATGGCCGCTCGATTCAGGCAACCGGCATCGTGCCCGATATCAACGTCGACAATGCGCCGCCCCAGGAGGGCAAGCCTGACGCGCCCAAGCGCCCCGGCTTACGCGAAGAGAATTTGCCGGGCCATCTGCAAAATCCGGTGCCGTCGCCGGCGCCCAGCTCTCAACCTCAGCCGCCGGATAGCGAAAAGGAGAAGGAGAAGCAAATCCCGTCTTCCGGGCCTACCGGCGACGAGACCATCGACAACGATACACAGTTGAAGCGCGCTCTCGATTTATTAAAAAGCTGGGATGTATTCAAACAAGTCGTGCAAAAAAAGGCGGCCTGACATTCGTCGAACTTTGCTCTATTGCCATCGTTTTTTATTAGCCCTCCCCTCGGAGGGCTAATTTTTTTGTGCTACAGCTAATCCCAATGGCCAGACAGATTGAGCGCGAGATTGATCTACCTCTGTTTGCCGCCGCGACGCGGAAATTCTTGAGCGTCACCGAGCTCAACGAACTCATCAAAGGGACTTTGGAGTCGCGCCTCGACGCGTTGTGGGTACAAGGCGAGATCTCCAACTTTCGTGTGCCGCCCTCGGGGCACTATTACTTCACCCTGAAAGACGACAGGAGCCAGATCTGCGCGGTAATGTTTCGCCGCCAAGGAATGGCGCTGCGCTTCACTCCTGAAAACGGCATGGCAGTGCTTTGCTTCGGCAAAGTCAGCCTCTATTCCGCGCGCGGCGACCTGCAGCTTTATGTCGACGATATGGAGCCGCAAGGGCAGGGCGCGCTCTATCTCGCCTTCGAGCAGCTCAAAAAGAAACTCGCGGCGGAAGGATTGTTTGCTCCGGAACGAAAAAAAGCGTTGCCATTTTTGCCGGCTACGATTGGCATCGTGAGCTCCGATCGCGGCGCGGCCTTGCACGACATGCTGCGGATCATTCGCGACCGTTACGCCGAGCGGTGCATCGTGATTCGCCCGGTGCGGGTTCAAGGCGAAGGCGCGGCCAAGGAAATCGCCGAAGCCATCGCCGATCTAAATTGCTTCGCCGGCGTCGATGCGATCATCGTCGGACGGGGCGGCGGCTCGTTGGAGGATCTGTGGGCCTTTAACGAAGAGATTGTCGCGCGCGCGATTTACGCTTCGAAAATCCCGATCGTTTCCGCGGTTGGGCACGAGATCGATTTTACGATCGCCGACTTAGTCGCCGATCATCGCGCGCCGACGCCCACTGCCGCCGCTGAATTCATCCTGCCGTGCAAACGCGACTTGCTCGAGCAGATTCAAGTGCTCGAGCTGCAACTGCTGAAAGAAATGGAGTTCAAGCTCGAAACGGCGAAAGAAAACTTAAACGCGCTGCTCAAGCGGCTGACCGATCCCGGGCGCAAGCTCAGAGAGAATCAACAGCGCTTGGATGAGCTGTCGATCGATTTGCTAAGGAGATTTCAAGAGTGCGTGCGCCAAAGTAAAAATAGTTTGGCGGAGCTCGCCGGACGCTTGAGCGCGTTGAGCCCGCTGGCGGTGCTCGAACGCGGCTACGCGATCGCCCATAAACTGCCAGAGGAAC
>JBEVIO010000096.1:0-3466 GCA_040510635.1 Binatia bacterium
CTTGGGATCGTCAAGAACCCGCCCCATCCAACTGCAATGAAAGTGTTCGTCAACTGGTTTCTCGGCAAAGAAGGCCAAGAGTTTTACGCCAAGGTCATGAAGCAGGGAACGCGACGTCTAGACGTGGATACGAAATGGATGAGCCAGATTGGCGTCGATGCCGCCAAGGACGTCATGACTCTTGCGGACTATCACAGGTTGCGAAACCATTTAGAGGACAAAGTCATCAAAGTTCGCAGGCCGGCGGCCGAGTTTGCCGAAAAGATTCTCAGCAAATGAGTCTCCGTTCGGCAACACATCGAGATCGAAATAGTTTCTTTTGGTATCTCGGCACGTTTTCACTCCTGAGATTTTACAAAAGCTTCACACCGGCGATTCCCCAATGCTAAGCGAATATTCCTTGACAAGCCGTCTTCAAAGTCAGTAGATTTCGTCGATCGATTTTTGATTCGATTGGCTTCGAGGTGAGCAGCAGTGGCAAAGTGGCGTAAATTTATCATCCCTTTGAGACCGGCTTGGCTGGTCATTTTGAGCTTCGGCGTAGCCTCTCTTGCTCATGCTCAGACCGCTCAGTGGCAGCAAATCGTCGCGGCGGCGAAAAAAGAAGGCAAGGTGGTCGTTTCAATACCTGCGGGAGCCGAATTGAGAAAGAGCTTGAAGGAGGTTTTTGAGAAGCGTTACGGCATCGAGTTGGAGCTCTTTACGGGCCGTGGCGCAGCCGTCGCCAAGAAAATTGCCGACGAGTTTAGAGCCGGGCTTCGACTCACAGATGTCCATACGGGAGGATCGGCGCCAATTATTTTTGGTTTGGCCGGCATGCTCGAGCCGGTCGAAGCGCAATTCATTCTTCCCGAAGTCAAGGAAGTGAAAAACTGGTGGGGCGGCCATATGTACGTGGATAACACCAAGCGCTATGGCTATTCATTCCTCGCCTTTGTTCAGGACGCCGTCTGGTACAACAGCGATCTCATGAAACCGGAAGAGGTGCGTTCGCTCGACGATCTTTTGCATCCCAAGTGGCAAGGCAAGATTGGCTACAGCGATCCGCGGCGCGGCGGTGCTGGACAAGGTAACTGGACTTTCTTGTGGAAAACCAAGGGTGAAGAATTTCTTACGAAGCTCGTGCAGCAACATTTGCTGATCATGGGCGAAGAGAGACCGCTTGCCGAAGCCTTGGCGAAGGGTACTGTAGCTCTCACCATCGGTCTGGACATCGACAATTTCGTGTCCTTCGTGAAGGCTGGACTTCCGGTCAAGCCGCTGCCGCAACTCAAAGACGGCATCTATCCGGTTACCGGCTCCGGCGTGCTCGCGGTGATCAAGGATCCGCCTCATCCCAACGCCGCCAAGCTCTTCGTCAATTGGCTGTTGAGTAAAGAGGGACAGGAGACCTATCAAAATGCCATCGGGGAACCGACGCGGCGTCTCGATGTCGAGGTGCCGAAAGAGCCCTATGCGGTCAGGCCGGCGCGGGAATTCATGAGCGTGGAGCAATATCATCGCCTCGAGGGTCACAGCGAAGAAAAGCAAGACACGGTGCGCAAGCCGGCGTTAGCCGCGGCGGAGCGCTTGATCATGCGATGAATCTCAATTGGGAAAATAGACAAATGGTGCCTAATGAGCGACAACGAAGAACTCAAAGATAAATTATCCACCGCGATGCAAATCCTGCGGTGGGAATTGGCGGACATGTGGGGCCATGTGAGCTGCCGTTCGCCGCGCGGCGATAGTTTTCTCATCATGCCGATGCGCCCGCCTTTGGATCCCGAACTTGCTGACGATGAAATCCTCGAATACGATTTCGACGGCAAAAAGATTTCCGGCCGGCGCGATCCGCCGGCAGAAATCTTTTTCTTCACGTCGCTATTCCGAAAGCGTCCGGATACCGGCGCGGTGATTCACTGTCATCCGCCGGTGGCCGTTTCCCTGATCGCGGCCGGCAAGAAAATCGTGCCGATCCATCAGCATTCGATCAAGTTCGGCAAGGGAGTGCCCGTCAGTCCATGGCTTTACGGCACCTATCAAGAAGACGGCGAGCGAGCGACCAAGGCGATGGGACAGAGTTTCGCGCTGATGATGAAAGGGCATGGGGCGAACGTTATCGGCAATACGATCCAAGAAGCTTGCCTGAACACCGTCCACCTGGAGCGGACGGCAAAGATGCTTCTGTGGGCACAGAGTGTCGGGAAAGGGAGTCCGATTCCTCGGGCCGTGGTAAGGAAATACGAGCAAGTCGAGGCGGAGCGAGTGACGGCAAGAGGTCCGAGGCCGCCGCGCTCCCCGGAATGGAATTTTTACGAACGGTTGATCAAACGCGGCGAGCGCTGGAATACCTGGTGACATCTCGGCGCTCCAAAAATATCTCTCTGCTTTTCGCCTTCCACAGGGCGGTTTATTTTCTCACGCTTGCGATTCTCTTCGAATGCGGTGCCGCCCTTGCCGCGAGCGCCGGTCCGTCCCAAGAAGAATGGGACCGAACGATTAAGGCCGCGGAAAAAGAAGGACAACTGACGCTGTACGCAAACGAAGGGATCGAGGGCAGCGTCAACGATTTTCAAAAACGATTTCCAAAGATCAAAGTCATTCTGATTTCAGGACGCTCCGGCCAGCTGGTGACGCGGTTGATGGCGGAGAGAAGAGCCGGAAAATTTCTCGCGGACATAGCGAAGCTGGGCACCGGATCGGCGTCGGCGCTTTATCGGGCCCGGCCGTTTCCGCTGCAAGCCGTCGACGGCAACCTCGTTTTGCCCGAGGTCACGGACAAGTCAAAATGGTGGCAGGGGAAACATCAATACGCCGACCCCGATGGCAAATATATCTTGTCGCCATGCGTCAGCGTGCACATCGACATGGTGTCGTACAACACCGAGCTCGTGAAACCTGCGGATCTGACGTCCTACGGCGATATTCTCAATCCGAAGTGGAAAGGGAAAATCGGCTCCATGGATCCGCGCGCCGCCGGCGGTCGCGAGGGTGGCAGGCTGATTTATTTTCACCCGGAGCTCGGGCCGCAATTTTTCAAACGCCTGTTGACCGAAATGGATCTGGTGCTGAGCCAGGACCCGCGGCAGGCGGTGGATTGGCTCGCGCAAGGGAAACTGGCTTTCCTGCTTTTCACTTCTCCGCGTGAAGTCTTGCGAGCGAAAGATCAAAAGCTGCCGGTGGATATTTTGGATCCGCGGCGTATGAAAGAAGCTCCGGTGGTCGAGACGGCCGCTTCTAGTTTTATGCTGATGGACAATCCCGCCGATCCCAACGCGGCGAAACTTTTTCTCAATTGGCTGATGTCGCGGGAAGGTCAGATCTCTTTTCAGAAGAGTCAGGGAAGCTGCGACTCGGCAAGAATCGACATTCCAAAAGACGACGTGCCGCCGCTTTCACGCCGTAAAGACGGCGTGCCATACTTTCGGCTGTGGGACACTGAGTGGATGGACGCGGATGAAGTGCAGAAGTTTCTCGATGCGTC
>JBEVIO010000097.1:0-3711 GCA_040510635.1 Binatia bacterium
ATTATTATTTTTTATTTTTTTGTTTTGCATCACTCTCTTTTTTTTGTTGTTTTTTTTTTTTTTTTTTTTTCCCGGCCGGCCGCCCGGCGGGCCCCCCGACAGCGCATCCGCCGCGTCGACGAGCGGCGCCAATATCGTTTCCGCTTTCACGTCTTCATGGTGCGCCGCGATGGCATTGACGATCTTCGGCGATTCGCCGTACTTGCGCGCCAACTCCGCGCCGATGATCGCGTGCGAACCTTCGACCTCATGATCCACAGCTTTGCCAATATCATGCAGCAGCGCAGCTCGCCGCGCCTGCTTTTCGTTCAAGCCCAATTCGGCCGCCATGGCGCCGCAAATAAATGCCGCTTCGATCGAATGCAGCAACACGTTCTGCGCATAGCTGTAACGATACTTGAGCCGCCCGAGGAGCTTGATGATTTCCGGATGCACGCCGGCGACGCCGACATCAAAGATCGCCTTCTGCCCGGCCTCTCGAATGGCCTCTTCGATCTCCTGTTCTGATTTTCGCACCACCTCTTCGATTCGGCCGGGATGAATGCGCCCGTCCGAAACCAACTTTTCCAGTGATAACCGGGCGATCTCCCGACGAATCGGATTATGACCGGAAATCACCACGGTCTCCGGCGTATCGTCGACGATCAAGTCGATGCCCGTCGCAGCTTCCAGAGCGCGAATATTGCGGCCCTCACGCCCAATGATCTTTCCTTTGAGCTCATCGTTGGGCAAAGGAAACACCGTTACCGAGCGTTCTGCGACGAAATCGCCGGCAAGACGCTCGATCGCCAAGGCGACAATCTTTTGGCTTCTGCGCACAGCTTCTTCCTTGGCTCCCTCTTCGACGACGCGAATTCGCTTCGCAGATTCCAACTTGGCCTCTTCGAGCATTTGATCGATAAGACTTCGCTTCGCCTCATCTCGCGTCAGGCCCGCAACTTGCTCGAGCTGTTTTCTCGCTTCATCCACATGTCGCTCGTATTCAACCACTTTTTCTTCGACGTTCCGTTCCCGCGCCTTTAGGCTCTGATCTCGCTTGGCGAGCTCATTTTGTAGCTTGTCCAGAGAGTCGACCCGTTTGTCGATTCCCTCTTCTTTGCTGATCAAGCGCCGTTCCTGATTCTGCAGCTCTCGGCGCGTTTCGCGCACCTCTTTTTCAAGCTCGGCGCGCTCTTTTAATACGCTGTCCTTGGCGTGAAGCTCCGCCTCCTTTTTAATCGCCGTCGCATCCTTCTTCGCCTCTTCTAAAATGCGCGCGGCGGTATTTTTCGCCGTCTCGGTTTCTGCCTTCCCTTTCTTGTCCCGCACCCAGACGACTGCCATCGCCAGTAAAATCCCGCCAACCAACCCAACTATCCCAACCAACAAACTTGCATCCAATGAGAGCACCCCCTTTCAAACCACAGAACCGACCTAACTACCGGCTACGGCGTCGAAACGCCGCAGTCGATGACCTGTTTCTCCGTGATGACATAATGAACGTCTTGATCCCATTTGGCCGTCGTCACTTGTTCGACGAGTTGAAACTCATAGGCTAACCCGACAAAGAGCGCCTGATTCGTCAAGCTTTTCAGCAGGCGGTCATACCAGCCGACGCCTCTTCCAAGGCGATGACCGCGCCGATCAAATGCCACTCCCGGCACAAAGATAATCAAATTTTCCAATAGCGTCGGCGAGACGTAATTCGCGCCGGCCGGCTCAAGTATCCCGAATCGGCCCGGACAAAGTTCCAGAGGGGAGGAAATCTCAAAGAAGCGGGGTCTATCTTCGTCACCGATTCTTGGATAAAAAACCTGTTTTTTTCTTTCTAACGCGTCCGCCAATATCGCGGCCGTGTCCACCTCGTTTTCGATTGGGCTGTACAAAGCTACCGCTTTCGCGGCGAGGTATTGTGGCAAGTGAAGCGCTTGGGATTGGATCCGCCGGCTCCACAAATAACAATTGGCCGGAGCGTGCGATTTGCGCCGAGATAACATCGCGCGGCGCAGATCACTTTTAGACTCTTCCAAAACAGCTCCCTGCATAAAATACCAGAGAGGCTTGAAGAGGCAGGAGAGAAAATTGACGCTGGGAGAAGTGTGTGGCTAGAGATCTGACCGGCGAGGTGGAGAAGTCGGTCCCCTCAACCATCGCCCCTCGCAATGCCCAGAAATGCCCACGACCTTAGTCGTTGCGAGCCTGGTATCCATGCGAACTCTAGGATTTTCCGTAACGGGCCGTCGTACTCTTAGCGAATCGAAAAACAGAAAAATCCAACGGATCAGATCCATTGCAATCGCTTTTCTCCGTTCCCTCATCTTTCCACGCCGCCTCAGTTCCTCATTCCAATGAATAACCTGGAGCCCACTGAGTTGGGCCCCTATCCCTCATCAGTCAGTGTCATCGCAACCTTTTTGGACAACTGCTCCAAACGATGCAAAATCGCCTCGTGCGTGTCCTTCAATCGATGGTATTCGTCGGCGATATTCAATGCTGCTAACATCGCCACGTTGGTCTTGGCGACCGACTTGGACGCGCGCATCAGTTCTTGCATTTTACCGTCGACATAGCCAGCCACCTTCAGCATGTAGCCTTCTTCGGCATCGCTGCTAATGGTGAATTTCTGTCCAAGGATCTCAACGTCCAGAGCTTTTTTCATCGACACACCAGCGTTCAATCGGCCAGATCCAGGCTCGCGAACTGGCCCATGATTTTGTCCAGCTTCTCTCGGATCTCAATGCGCTCGCGTTCATATTGTCGGACCTGACCCTTCAAATGGTGCCACTCGCTCTCTTTTTGTTGAAGTTTTTTTTCGATGGCTTGCTTCTCGGTTTTGATGCGCTCATGGGTTTCGAGAAGGCGGTTGATCGTCGCCTCGAGCTGTTCAATATTGTGGAAAGCCATCGTCGTGTACGCCGTAAAACTTCATGTTTGAGTTTAGTTTCAACCTTTCACCTTGTCAAGCTGAACCTGCGGGTTAGAACTGGCCAAAGAAGACGAATTTTCTGACTATTAAAAATTCGTGAGCACGCAAAAGCTACCGCTCTAATAACAGCGCGCGGATATCGTGCAGCACGGCCTTCGAATCAGGCGACGGACCGACGTACGCAAAACGCATGAGCCTTTTTTGATCGACGATCGCGGTGAGGGGCGTGTGATCGACGAGGCCCCTCCCCTTACGCTTCACACCGACGCCGAAGTTCTGCCAAACTTTTCTAAGCGCGCTCACCTCTCCCGTAAGAAAAGACCAATTATCAAAATCCGCACCGTAGCGCTTGCCGTACGCCGACAAGACTTTCGGCGCATCGATTTCCGGATCGGTGGTGACCGTCAGCAAATGAACCTGCTTGCGTTCCTCTCTGGTAAGCCCGATTTGTACTTGGCGCAACGATGCGGTTATCAAAGGGCAGACATCCGGGCAGGTGGTGTAAGCAAACGCCACGATGAGGACCTGACCTGCTAAATTGCGCAATTCGAACGGCGCGGCCTGCTGATCGGTGAGCGCGAAATCGTTGATCGGGACTGCTGCAAGCCGACGCTGCGCACCCGTTTGTCTTGGGCCAGGATTGTTTCCTGCGCCTGCTATTTCTCCAACCGCGAGCGCCAGGAAAAAAATTATTACGGACCAACTGCGGCAATACATACGATTACGGTTTTTTCGTGTCGGTGGGTTCGTCGTAACCGAGGACAGTTTCCCATGGAATATTGCAGTGTGCGACAACCAAGGTATCG
>JBEVIO010000098.1:0-6732 GCA_040510635.1 Binatia bacterium
GCGAGTCTTTGCGGGGCTCGGCACCGGTGATAGCGCAGTTTTCAATATCGGTCTAAAGCCGGTAAAGCTTGCAGTGCTCGGCGAGTTTACCGCTTGCCTGCGCGCGCTGCTGCGCGGCGAGAGCACCAACTATCAGGGTCATGAGCTCAGATTGACCTGGGGCAAAGCGGACATTCCGATCTACATCGCCGGCCACGGACCGAAGACCCTCGAGCTCGCCGGAGAATATGCCGACGGCGTTATCGTCGGCACCGGGGTTGGCGAAGACGTGGTGCGCCACGCTCATGCGTCGATCGGCGCAGGCGCCGCGCGCGCCGGGCGAAAACTCGATGATCTCGATGTCTGGTGGGCTTTGAGCGCGTATATCGGTAACAGCCGCGACGAAGCCTTGTCGGTGATCCGCATGTTGCTCGCCGCCAAAGCGAATCATTTGGCGCGCTTCCCGGAACAGAACAAGCAAGTGCCGCCGGAGTACAAGGACATCCTCGAGCGCATCCACAAAGGCTACAATTATCTAGAGCATCAAAAGCCCGGCGCCGGAACGACCAACGCGGCGCTGGTGCGCGAGAGCGGTTTGGAATCGTATCTTGCCGATCGCTATGCGATCGTCGGAACAGCCGACGATTGTCTGGCCACGCTCAAACGCATGGCAGGCTACGGCGTAAAAAAAATCTGGCTGAACGTTCACTTCGACGACAAGTTCGGCTTTATCCGGCGTTGGCGCGACTTGATGGCGCAGCTTAAATAATTTACCGGAGAAAATCATGCTCAGAGGTTCTCGAATTTGGCTGGTCTTGTTAGCGGTAGTCATTCTTGCTGCATTACTCGTCGGCATACGCGACAACAGTTTCGCCCAGGAAATCTTTGTCGCTCATCCGGCGCTGACCTTCGGCGACATTCCTTACTATATAGCCAAGGAGAAAAATTTTTATCGCGACGAAGGCTTTCAAGTGAAAGATCTCTACATCCGCGGCGGCGTGACCGCTTCCCAGGCGCTGCAAGCGGGATCGGTTCATTTCACCTTGGCTCTGGGCACCGGCGTTCGGGCTGCGCTCTCCGGCATGACGATCAAGGCGATCATGGTTTATTGCGACAAGCCCTATCACTTTTTATACGCGCGCCCGGATCTCGGCGTCCGCGCCGCAGCGGATTTAAAAGGCAAACGGATCGCCGTGACCGGTTTGGGCTCGACGACTTACTATGCGACGCGCAAGGTGGTGGAGCGCCTCGGTCTCGATGCCGATCGCGACGTGCGCATCTTATCGGTCGGCGATATCTGGCCGGCGCTTGCCGGCGGCGCCGTCGAGGCCGGACTGATTCGGCCGCCGTTCACCCATATGGCGGAAAAGATGGGTATGGTGCGCCTGGGCTACGTCGGCGATGCGATCCAGATGCCGATGTCGGGCCTGGTGACTTCCGAAAGACTGATTCAACAACAGCCGGAGCTGGTGCGCCGCTTTATCAGGGGAACGGTGAAGGGTCTCAGGTTTTTTCTCGACAAAAAGAATCAGAGCGAAAGTATTACGGCGCTCAACCGCGTCACTCCCATGGAGCCCGAGGTCGCCAAGCAAACCTATGATTTCTACTACGGCATCATGACCAACGACGGCGTGCCGTCGGAACGCTCGCTGATCGACGACTTCGAGCTGTCGCGCTTGATGCTGCCGAAAACGGAAATCCAAAACGTAACGCGCCAGCAGGCGGAGCAGAAAATGTATGACTTTCGCTTGCTGCGAGAAATCATCAAAGGCTGAGTCAACGGCTCTCGAAAAGAGGATTCTTCACCAGCAGGGTGCTGCAAAAGAACTCGGAATGCTTCGACAAGCTCAGCATGCACGGATTTCACTCAGCTGTTGCAAGTTTTTCCCGTTCGTCCTGAGCCTGTCGAAGGACTCCGAATGACTTCAATCCCATTCATGATGTCCCGTTGAAAAAATCGAACTTCACCGTGTTTCGAGGGAAGTAACTATGACTGACTTGAGAGAATTCTTGAAGGGAACAGAAAAGCTCGGCGAGTTGAAAACCGTGCGCAACGCCGATTGGAACCTGGAAGTCGGCGCGATCACGGAAATCTCCGGCGCGGAGCCTAATCCACCGGCGCTGCTCTTCGAAGATATCAAGGATTATCCGCCGGGATTTCGCATCCTAACGAACATGTTTCAAACCCAGTCGCGCACCGCGTTGGCTCTCGGCTTGCCGACTACTCTAAGGGGCGTCGACCTCGTGCGCGCAGTCAAAGATATTTTGAAGTCCGTGGCGCCGCTGCCGCCGGTCTTGCGCGACAGCGGACCGATCCAGGAAAATTTTTTCGCCGGCAAAGACGCCAACGTTTTACGCTTTCCCGCGCCCAAGCTGCACCGCGAAGACGGCGGCAGATACCTCGGCACGGCCGACGCGGTGATTACGAAGGATCCGGATGCCGGCTGGGTCAATCTTGGCACCGCCCGCGTTCAGGTGCTCGACGAGCAGCGGGTTTCTCTTTACGTGTCGCCGGGAAAACAGACCCGTTTGATCGCGCAGAAATATTGGGACCAGGGGCGTGCCTGTCCGGTGGCCTTGGTCTGCGGCATCGATCCGGTGTTGTTCGCGGTGGCAGGCGTCGGTTTACCCTGGGGCATGTCGGAATACGATTTCGCCGGTCATATTCAAAAGTCTCCGGTGGAAGTGATCCATGGCGAAATGACTGGGCTGCCGATTCCCGCCGCAGCGGACATCGTGCTCGAAGGAGAGATCCCGCCGCCCGAAGTCGAATCGGAAATGGAAGGGCCATTCGGCGAGTGGACTGGCTACTACGCCTCGGGAACGCGCCCGTCGCCGCTGATTCGAATCAAATCGGTTTACCATCGCAACGATCCGATTCTCACCGTGCTGCCGGATTTCAAGAGTTATCCGTTGTCGAGTTATTTGTTTTTGGTTTTCTGCGCGGCGGGCTTATGGAACGAAATCGAGCAAGCCGGCATCACCGACGTCAAAGGCGTGTGGCTCGCCGAATGGGGCATGCGGTTTTTTCAAGTGATCTCGCTCAAGCAACGCTACGGCGGCCACGCCCGGCAAGCGGCGCACATCGCGCTCGGCGCGCGCGAGGGCGGCTATCTCGGCCGCTTCGTCGTGCTGGTCGACGACGATATTGACCCCGCGAACATCGCCGACGTCATGTGGGCGGTATGCACCCGCTGCGATCCAAAGACCGGTATCGAGATCGCGAGTAATTGCTGGAGCAGCCCCATCGATCCGCGGCTTACGCCGGAACAGCGCAGCGCCGGCGATTTCACCAACTCGCGGGCGATAATCGACGCGTGCCGGCCTTTTGCCTGGCGCGATAAGTTTCCCAAGGTTCATTCCATCGATCCCGGTTACCAGGACGAGATCAAGGCGAAGTGGAAGGAAGTTTTCAGCTAGCTTCATCGCCGAATTTATTCTTAGAGGAGAACCGCATGCCGTTTTCTGATCTACGACAATTTGTCAACAAGCTCGATGAAGCGGGAGAGCTCGCGCGAGTGCGTAAAGAAGTCGATCCCAAGTACGAGGTCGGCGCGATCTGTAAAACCATCCATGACAAAGGCAGACAGGCGCTGTTCTTCGATAAAGTGCGCGGCTGCTCCATGCCGGTGGCGACCGAGTTGCTCGGCACTTTCAAACGCATCGCCATCGCCATCGATGCGGATGAGAAGGATCTGTTCACGGCAGTGATGGAGCGCACCAAGCGGTCCATCGAGCCGACGATCGTCAGCGACGGCCCGTGCAAGGAAATTATTCTAAAAGGCCATGATGTCGACCTCGACCGCTTGCCCTGGATCACCTGGAACAAGACCGAGAAGGCGCCTTACATCACCGCCGGTCTGGTGATCGTCAAAGATCCCGAGTACGGCAGAAATCTCGGGGTTTATCGAATGATGTACGCGAACCGCAAACAAACTTTTTTGCGTCTCAGCCCAGGTCATCACGGCCACGAGTACTACAAGAAGGCCGAGTTCCGCGGCGCCAAGAAGCTCGACGTGGCGGTGGTCATCGGCAGCGATCCTTCGATCTTTCTGGCTTCGCAGTTCGTTCCGGGCATCGACGTCGATGAATTCACGATCGCCGGCGCGCTCAGGCAAAAACCGGTGGAGCTGGTGCGCTGCGAGACAGTCGACATCGAAGTCCCGGCGACGGCGGAAATCGTTCTCGAAGGGCAGGTAGGCATTCCCGCCGAGATCGGCGACGAGGGACCCTACGGCGAGTTCTGCGGCTACTCGGTGGGCACGGTGATTCGCGAGCGCATGTGGACGATTCAATGTATGACCATGCGCCGGAATCCGCTCTATCATGGCTTCTACCTATGCAAAGGAATCAATGAGGAAGGAGTCATCAAGAGTGTGACCGCTTCCGTGCAAGTCTATAACGAGCTTAAGCCCGGACACCCGGCGATCACGAAGGTTTACTGCACCGAGGCGGGCATCGGCATCTTTCACTGCTATATCCAGATCGACGAGCGGCTCAAGCGGCCGGGGATGGTGAACAACATCCTTGCCGCGGCGGTGGGCGTGAAGGGTAGCCGGATGAAGCACGTCTTCGTGTTCGACGACGACATTGACATCATGAGCCCGGAGGAAGTTGAGTGGGCGATCGCCACTCGCGTGCAGGCCGATAAAGACATTTTTATTATCCCGAACTCCTTCGGCTTGAGGCTCGATCCGTCGGCCACCGCCGAGGGCGTCACGGCCAAGCTGTTCGTCGATGCGACCAAGAGCAAAGATTTCCGTTCCGAGGGCTTGGCTCTCCCGCCTGAAGACGTCTGGCAAAAAGTAAAAGCGAATTGGGATTCTTACTTTGTCGCTTAAGCGTAAGCTAAACCAATGCGGAAGAGAGATTTCTCCCTTCGGTCGAAATGACAAAATGGGTCCTCCGCGATCGCATGAATCGGCGAAAGTTGGGAGAAGCTCTGAGGCATCAATGAAAAAGATCGCGTTACTCATCGCCCTCGTGCTGATTGTACTGTCAGCGCTTGCCGCGTCGGCACAAGAGCAGCGAATCCGAGTCGGCTTCTCGGCGATGAGCGGGTCGATGGCTTGGCTGTGGACCGCGAAAGAGGGCGGCTATTTCGAACAGCATGGCCTCAAAGTCGATCTTGTTTACGTCGGCGGCACGGCGCAGCTATTTCAATCGATGCTCGCTGGCGAGATCGCCTTCGGCATCGGCGGCGGTCCGGCGATCATCCATGCCAATGCACAGCGCAGAACGATCATCGGCGTGGCGGGAAGTCTCAATCGCATGGTCATGAAGATGATGGCTTCGCCGCAGATCAAAAGCCCCGCGGATATTCCCGGTAAAAGGATCGCGATTACCCGATACGGTACGACGACGGACTTTTCGGCGCGGTTGTTTCTCAAAAATTGGGCGCCGGCGGCGGAAAAGGACGCGGTGATTCTTCAGGTCGGCAGCATTCCCAACGTTCTCGCCTCGCTGCGGAGCGGCACGAGCCAGGTCGGCGCCCTGTCGCCGCCGGCGCATTTACAGGCGGAAAGGCTGGGCTTCGCCGAGTTGATGGATCTGGCGAAGAAGGACATTTATTATCCGTACACCTACGTGACGGTGAGCGCGGCTTTTCTGGAGAAGAACAGCAACCTCGTCCGGCCGTTTTTGGCGGGCGTCGTCGAAGGCATTCGGCGTTTCAAAAACGACAAGCCCTTCGCCAAACGCCAGATCGGCAAATACCTTCGCGTCGAAGACGATAAAGTCTTGGAAGAAACCCACCAGCTCTTTGCCGAGCTGTTTGAGCGAGTGCCCTACATCAAACGGGAAGGGCTCACCAGCTTGGTGCAAATCCTTGCCGAATCCGATCCCAAAATGGCGGCGGTGAAAGTCGACTCCATGGTCGAAGACCGTTTCGTGCGCGAGCTCGAAAGCAGCGGTTTCATCAAGAGCGTTTATCGATAGGGTCGTCAATCCGCTTACAGAGTGAAATTATGAACAAGAACTCGGAGGGCGGCCGATGGCCAAAATAATTTTAGCGGCACTTTGCGTTTTGTCGTTGACCGTCGCAGCTATCGAACGCGCCCGGGCTCAGGAGTCGTTTTACAAAGGCAAGACGATTCGGCTCATCGAAGCCTATTCGGCCGGCGGCGGTTACGATACCTACGCTCGTCTAATCGCGCGTCATTTGGGAAAACACATTCCGGGCAATCCCACCGTCGCCGTGGAAAACATGACGGGCGCCGGCGGATTGATTGCGGTCAACTATCTCTACAATCGCGCCGAGCCGGACGGCCTGACCATCGGCAACTGGAACGGCTCGCTCTCGCTGCAACAATATATGGGGCTCAAGGCAATCGAATTCGATGCCTCCAAATTCGAGTGGATCGGCTCGGCTGTGCGCCCGACGCCAATCTGCATTCTCGCGCGCAGCAGCGGCGTGACTTCTTTACAAGAATGGCTCAAAGCCAAAAAGCCGGTGAAGCTGGGAGGGATGGCGCCTGGGACGAGCATCAGTGACGATGCGCGCATTCTCAAAGAAGCGCTCGGCGTACCGACCCAACTCGTTGAAGGCTACAAAGGCGGCGCGGACATCAAGCTCGCCGCCAAGCAAGGCGAAGTTGACGGCGCGTGCGGACTCGCGTGGGAAACGCAGAAAGTCACTTGGCGCCAAGAGCTCGAGACGATGAATGTTGTCCTGCAAGTCGGCCCTAAAGCTCATCCCGAGCTTGCCAAGGTTCCGCTGGCCAATGACTTCGCCAAGGCCGACGACGCGAAGCA
>JBEVIO010000099.1:0-3154 GCA_040510635.1 Binatia bacterium
GTTCGCACCCTTTGCTTGGCAAATTCACCCATTTCCAAGCGCCGTTCATCGTCGATTAACAATTCAATCACCGACCGGCTAAGCTCTCCGTAGTCACCCGTTTTTACCAAGATCCCGCTTACACCGTCGGCGACGGCGTCGGGAATACCGCCAACTCTGGTCGCGACCACCGGTTTCCCCACCGCCGCAGCCTCCAGCAAAACCATACCGAAGCCCTCGACATCTTCCGCCGATGCCAACGCGGGCAGCACGACAACGTCACAGCACTGATAGAGTTTCACTAACTCTTCATCGCTCACCTCTCCCGTTATCCGCGCATGATCGCGCAGCCCCAGCTCCCGCACCGCGGCTTGAATCTCTGAGAGCACATCGTCGCGATGGGCCAGAGACTCCGTTGGGTTGCCGCCGGCGACCACGAAATACGCCCGCGGTACATCACGCACAATCACAGGTAGGCAATTCTGAATAAATTCTATCACTCCTTTGCGCCGCGCCAGCCGGCCGACAAAAAGAATGATCCTTCTTCCCGCCAAGCCGGTTGCTATTTTTAACTCCTCGGAATTCGCTGCTGGTGCAAATCGCGCCGTATCGACGCCGAGCGGAATAACGGAGATCGACTCCCGAGAGACTCCACGCTCCGCGCCGAGCGAGGCGGTGTAATTACTATTGGCGACCGTCCGGTCGCAGTATCGCAACCACCGCACGCAGAGAACCTGATAGAAAATGGAACCGTAGACGAGATCCAATCCATGCGTTTGCACCACCGCCTTTCGGCGGAACAGGCGCGCCAAGAGAAACACCAGCGGCGTGACCATCGCGCTCCCGCCGAAGACCACCTCGATCTCCGGGTTCCGAATGAGCGATATTGCGCCCCGCCATATCGCGTAGAAAGCGAAAGGAAGCAGACCGGGCCACGGCGCGCGAAAGACTCCGTCTTGGCCAGAAGCCAGGTTCGCGGCGTGGGCCGTAACGACAAACACTGAATGGCTTTTTTTGAGGCCCGCTGTGAGCTGGCCCATCAGGTTTTCGATGCCGCCGCGCCGCGGCGGAAAATTCCAGGTGACGAACAGAATACCCATCCGCGCGCTCGTTATTTTTTTAACGAGCAGTGATAATACACCTGGTACTGCCAGAACAGCGGCCAGATGGGCAACATCAATGCCTGGGTCAATCGAACCGGCCAGAAATACCACGGCCCGAGCGTGATCCAGCTCGTGGACAAGACATGCAGGTCGCGCCAGCGCTTGACGATAGTAAGACCGGCGGACTCGAAAAGTTCTTGCCAACCCTCCAGAGACCGAAGCACCTCGCGCACGTTCGATTGGTCTGTCCCGCCGTAGAGTCCCAGCCGCGAGGGAGGAAAGTCCGCGTTCGGAACTAGCAGAAGAAACTCCGCATCGCGCGTAGCTACTCGAACCATCTCTCGTAGAGCCCTGGTGGGGTCAAGAAAATGCTCGAGCGCGCCGAGACAGGAAACAAAATCGAACTGTCCGTCGGCAAAAGGCAGTTCTTCCGCCGGCCCGCAATGAAGCGCCGCATGGGGCAACGCATCCCGGCAAACATCCAAGGCCACTCGAGAGAGATCGACTCCCGCCGGGACAGCGCCGAGGGCGGCGGTCCCGCGCAACCAGAGGCCGGTCCCGCACGCAACGTCCAGAATTCTTTTCCCGTTCCACGGCTGGAAGCGGGTTGCCAACCGCCCGAGATGCCCGGGCACCGCCGCTGGCACCGAGCGGCCACCGTAATACACGCGATCGTAGAAGTCGCGAACCGCATCGTGGTCGAGGCAATCCATTTGCTCATCTCTGCTCGTCCGAATCGTCACAGCAATGTCAAAATTTCCACGTACCGGCGGTGGAGTTTAATCGAACCAGAGCCTTCAATCTACCGTTTTCTCAACCCAAGACTGCGGCGTGGCGTGCTGCCGTTCCATTCTTAAGGCCGCGATCTGTTCGGAAACCAGACCGAGCATAAAGATAATGACGGCCGTGGTCCACATGAATACCGACATATTCGTGAGGCGGCCGAAGACCAGAAAAGTGTAAAGATAATTCGCCAGGCCGGTGCAGAAAAAGAAAAAACTCACGGGGAGAAACACGCGGAACGGCGAAAATAAGGTCGCAATCTTGGTGATGATTAATAGAAATCGGACACCGTCCGTGACGAGACTGATTTTACTCTGACCGGTCCGGTAAAGCGTCTGGATCGGCAAGTACTTGACCGTCAAACCGGACCGCAAAAAAGCCAGCGTCAGCGTCGTCGGATATGAAAACGTGTTGGGCAGCAAATCTATGAAGCGCAACGCGTCGAGCCGTTCGAGAACGCGAAAACCCGATGTCAAATCTTTGACGGGAAATTGCGTAACGTAAGAGGCCAGAAAGTTGTAAACCAGGTTGGCGACGTTGCGGTGAAAGCGCAATCTGGAACCCTTTGATCGCGCGCCTACGACCATATGGAAGTTTTCCGCTTCCTTTAGAAGTTTAGGGATGTCTTCCGGTTTGTGCTGTCCGTCTCCATCCATAAAGACAAGAAACTTGCTCCGCGCCGCCCGAATGCCGCTCTTGATCGCCGCGCCGTTGCCGATGTTATAGGGGTGGCGAACGACAGTCGCTCCGGCTTGCGCAGCCACGACGGCGCTGTCGTCCGTAGAACCGTCGTCGACAACAATAATTTCTGCGCCGGGGAGCCTGAAATCGTTGATTTTCGCCAACAATTTTTCCAAATTCGCCGCTTCGTTGAAAACGGGAATGACGATGGAGGTGTAAAAACGATCAGCCATGCAATTGGTATAGAGCGTATCCGCGCTCCTGAAAGCTCAGCGAAAGCCGGCTCGCGGCAAATTCGTTCCACAGAGTAATCTTGGCCGGCGACAAGTTGTTAAGCAAATAACGCGCCAGCAGGTCCGTTCGGACCATCAGGTGAGTAATTCCTTCGCGTCTCAGCATACCCTCGACTTGAGCGGGCTCTCCCGCCGATTGAATCGCGCCCAGAAGGAATGCCGGCAATTCACCGCCGTCGTGAAAGTAGTCGCGCTCACAATAATACCCTCTCCTGCCGATAAAGAGAAGATAAATTTTCGCGTCCCGGGGCAACCGCTGATTGATGAACTGAAACGTCGCATACTCGGGCAGCACCCGCGCGAGATAGGCCGTCC
>JBEVIO010000100.1:0-3756 GCA_040510635.1 Binatia bacterium
AGAACGTTTGTATCCGGCCAGTACACCTGCTTGTAAGTCGCATTTTCCGCCAAAGGGCTGATCTTGAAACGCCCACCTTTCTTGTCGTCAAGGAGGGCACCAAACACACTGGGAGAGTCGAAACTCGGAAAACAGAGCCAATCGATCGAACCATCCGTGCCCACTAAAGCCGCGGTATGCAGATCGCCGATGAGTCCGTAGTTTTGAATGGGTTGATAAGCCACGTGGTCTCCGCGAGTGTTGCTGCCAAGAAGCCGATGAGTCCGGCAATCTTGCGTACCAGTGATCTCTCAATCAAGATCGAATATTACCGGGCAAAGTACAAGCTCGGGCACAAAACTCGTTTGCGAAAAGTTCCTGCGCCTCTGAATCCGCTGTTCTGATCAAGATTTGCCGCGCGCTGGATCTATAGCGGTTTTATCTACCGACGGCGCCCGTCGAGATGTTGGAGTAGCTTGAGAGTATTTTTCATCGAGACATTTTGTCGGTCATCCTCTCGTGTCATCAGAATTTGCAGGTCATCAGGCGTGTCGATGTCGAACCAAATCGGCAGCTGGCGCGTTTCGATACCGAGATCTGCGAGCTTGGTCACTGTCTGGGTGAAAACCTGGTCGTGGCTCCAGGTCATATTCTCGAACATCGCGGGCATTGGACGATTGAGCCCAACCAAATAGTAGCCGCCATCGCGGCTTGGTCCCAAAACTACACGCGGCTCCGGACCGTCAAGGTAGTCATAGGCCTGAGCAAAATAATCGAGTGGCACAGGCGGCAAGTCGGCGCCGATGAGGACGACGTTTTTATATTCTTTGGCAAAGAGCGCTGAGAAAATATTCTGCATGCGCGCGCCGAGATCGCCCTCGCTCTGGGAAAAAAGCTGGAACGAAGCAGGCGCCAACCGCCGCATCAGTGCTTCTTCGTGCGGCGGCGTAAACGCGACGTAGAGATCGGCCGCCTCGATCGCGCATAGGTGACTCAGTTGGTCCAATAGCAGTGAACGCGCCAGCTCCGCCGCCTCTTCGGCTGATAAATATGGCAGCAAACGAGTCTTGACGGTGCCGGCAAGCGGTGCCTTCGCCATGATGGCCAAGGCATTAGCGCGTATCAGCATAGAATCGCTTCAGTCGCATAGGCGAAACACCGGCCAGATAGCAAACTTTGAGCGACCACATTTTGAAAATCGTGCGCCACACGCCATCGCTCTCCCAGCGCCGCGCCGAAGTGACAACACGGCTGCGCAGACAAGCCAGCGCGCCCAAGCGCTTGAGCGCCCGGCAAAAGGCGATGTCCTCCATCAACGCAATGTCTGGGAATCCGCCCATACGCTCAAAAACCTCGCGCCGAACAAACAACGCCTGATCACCAGTGGCGATCTTGGTCGCACGCGAGCGACAATTGATGAGCGCGCCGATGACCTTAAGCATCCAGTGCGCGCCCGCCAGTTCCACGTCGAAACGGCCGCCGACATAGTGGGGATCGCTCATGGCCGCAGCAATATCGTCGAAGGCGGACGACGGCAACCTTGTGTCGGCGTGCAAAAACATCAGGACATCGCCGCGCGCTCGCGCCGCGCCGTAATTCATCTGCCGCGCCCGCCCGCGCTCGGCAGTGAAGAGTTTAACGGCAAACCGCTGACAGATCTCCCGGCTTCGATCGCCGCTGCCGCCGTCGACCACGATGACCTCGTGCGGTGAGAGAGCAACCAGGACCTGCAGCGTCGCGGCGACGGTCTTTTCTTCGTCCAGGACGGGAACGATCACGGAAATATTCATCACAGCTATTTGACACTAACCGAGCACAACGCCAGGCAATTATCTGAGCGAGTCAGAATGCACACTAAGGCTTCGCCTCAACTCCGTTCAAGCGCCAGTCGTAATCATGCGTCAAGCCGCCACTATATTTTTCCAGCGCTTCGGCCAATGGCGGATCGGCATAATTCTGCCAGTGTTCCATTAAATCCTCGGCGCTACCGCCGAAATCTTCCTGAAACCAGATGTAAATACTCGACACCTGGAGCCTGCCCTTTTGGATATTCACGCCGCGCGGGTGATTGATAAAGTCCTTGGCGCCGCGCTCAAGCAGCGTGTCGGTGTTTTCGCCTGTGTATGCGACCGGCTGAAGATTCGGACAGCCCAGGCTGGCGCAATTGAGCGCATAGTGAATCCGCGGGTCCTTCCAGATTGGCCGCAAAATCCGATGCTCGATGTCGTCGAGAGAAATTTTCTCGCCTTCGACGCTGAACAATTTCGCGCCCCACGGGCCGCGCTCCACCAGACCCGGTGAAATGTTGATATCGCGGATCGATGCCACCGGATAGCGCGATAAAATCAAATCGACGGTCAGGGCATTATAAACATTGATCCAGAACGCTTTCTGTTCGGCCCGGTTGTAGCTGGAAATCACCACGACCTGCATCGACTTGAGATAGTCTTGCAAATTCTTGAAATCCTCCGCGCCGACCGCTTGATAGCGCACGCGGTTGATCCCCGATGGGTGCGGCACGACGAACTTTTTGAGAAACCTGTCCCATGCGCCGTGATCGATTTTCTGCCGACTGGCGGCGTCATTTTTCTGCCAGAGCGCCCAGAGGTTTGCTTTTTGCGCGCCCGGCGCCATTGAATGCCCGAGCAGAACAAAAACTGTAACTCGTGCCCAAATCGAGATGAGCCGCAGTGAAATCGCCTTATTCCTCACCTTTCCCCCTTGCGTTGTTACGAGCGCCGCCACGTCAGCCACTTTTCAAAGATCTTCTTCACCGTCGGCGTCAATTTCGTCTTCATGTAAGCGTCGCCGATCTTGCGCAGTGCCTCGGCCTGTGTCGGATAGGAATGAATCGTCGAGGACAACACGCCGACGCTTTGCTTGGCGACCATCGCTAGCGTCAGCTCGCCGAGCATCTCGCCGGCATG
This sequence comes from Binatia bacterium, assembly GCA_040510635.1. Classification (GTDB taxonomy): domain Bacteria; phylum Desulfobacterota; class Binatia; order UBA9968; family UBA9968; genus DP-20. Next base: position 2,907 of record JBEVIO010000100.1, read on the forward strand.
ACGCGCCACGATCGTGGCGCCGAGGATTTTACCCGTTTTCTTGTCGTAATGAACGCGCGCGAAGCCGTCGCTGTCACCGTCAAGAATGGCACGGTCGACCTCGCTGAACGATTGGGTAATTGTCGCGACGTCAAAGCCAGCGGCGCGCGCGTCTGTTTCACAGTAGCCGACGTGGGCAATCTCCGGATCGCTATACGTGCACCACGGAATCACCAAGTCGGTCACTTTGCGCCGCGCCAAAAATAGCGCGTTGGCGATCACGATGCGCGCCATGGCGTCGGCCGCGTGGGTGAATTTGTAACGCGAGCAGACATCGCCGGCGGCGTAGACACGGGCGTTGGTAGTCCTGAGCTGAGCGTCCACTTGGATACCGCGCGGCGAGTAATCGATCCCTGCTGTTTCCAAACCAAGATTCTCGAGATTCGGCGTGCGCCCGACCGCGACCAAAATAGCCTCGCAGGCGATTTCCCATTGGCGCGCGCCGTCGTTGAGCGCAAGCAATTTCGCGTCGCCGTTCTTAGCCGCTCCTTGAAACTTTGCGCTGGTGATGATGCGCACACCATCCTTATCCATTTGTCGGCGTACGATCTGCGCTGCGTCGCGGTCTTCTTTGGGAAGTATTTCAGCGCCGTCGGTAATCAACGTCACCGCGCTGCCCAAGCGCTGAAAGCACTGCGCCAGCTCGCAGCCGAGCGGCCCGGCACCAATCACCGCCATGCGGCGTGGTAATGCCGTCAACGTGAATATCGTCTCGTTGGTATAAAAGCCGGCGTCGCGTAATCCGCTGATCGGCGGTTCCGCCGCGCGCGCGCCGCTGGCGATGACGGCGCGATCAAATTTCAATTCTTGG
>JBEVIO010000101.1:0-6309 GCA_040510635.1 Binatia bacterium
GGTTATCGCCATCGGCGTCTTCTACATCGACCCCGCCAATTGGCGCCCTTTCGCGCCCTACGGTTATAGCGGCATCAGCCTTTTCGGAAACACGATCATGGGACAGCATGGACCGGGCGGCGAGCCGCTCGGCGTCATGGCCGGCGCGGCTATAGTTTTCTACGCGTACATCGGCTTCGACTCGGTATCGACGCACGCGGAAGAAGCGCGCAATCCGAGCCGCGACGTGCCAATCGGCATCATCGGTTCGCTTACCCTGTGCACGATTCTTTACATCGCCGTCGCCGCGGTCCTGACCGGCATGGTTCCTTATCAACAAATCGATATCGACGCTCCCATCGCCAAGGCTTTCAGTCAAGTCGGGTTGCCGTGGGCCCATGCGGTCATTTCCCTCGGCGCTTTGACCGGCATCACCTCCGTGTTGATGGTGCTCATGTTGAGCCAGCCGCGGATCATGCTGGCCATGGCGCGCGACGGCCTTTTGCCCAGCCAATTTTTCGGCGCGGTGCACTCGCGTTTTCGCACGCCGTGGAAGTCTACGATGGTCACCGGCACGGCTGTCGGTTTGATGTCCGCGCTACTACCCCTGCGCATGCTTGCAGAACTCGTGAACATCGGCACTTTGCTCGCTTTCGTCATCGTCTGCGCCGCCGTGCTGATCATGCGCCGCACCGAGCCGGACATGCCGCGGCCTTTCCGCTGCCCGCTGGTGCCGCTCGTACCGACACTTGGCATCACTTTTTGTTTGCTGTTGATGTTTTCGCTGCCGGTGGAAAACTGGCTGCGGCTCATCGCCTGGCTGCTGTTGGGCTTTGCGATTTATTTTTCTTACGGCCGGCAGCACAGCGCGCTCGCGCGCATCCAGACGAATATTGAATTGGCCGATTCCGCTTCGTCTTAAACGGCGCAAGAGTATCTGTGAAGAACGCTAGAACAGTTTAGTAGGCGGTGAACGAATGAAATCTGTCGGACACCGACTTTAGAGCGGTTTGCGGCCGATTTCGCGTAGCAGCTTGTCCCACTTCTCGGCGGCTTTGTCGTATTGCTCCGTCGACAGACCGCTCTCAGGATACCAAAGTTTGAAGCTGACTGGCTTAAAAGGGCTGCCGTAATCCAGGTCGCCGAGAATTTTTGCCGCTTCGGCGCTAAGCAGAAAATCCGCCAGTAACGCCGCCGCGTGTGGATGGGGTGCTTGCGCGACCAGCGCGACACCGCCGGCGTTGGCGGGAACGATTTCCATCGGCGCCCAATCGATCGGCGCGCCTTTGGCCTTCGCTTCCAGCGCGTGATCACGAAAGATCGTCGGCGACAGCGCTACCTCTCCTGACATCACCAGATCCGCCATCGCCCGCCCCGAGATCGAGTGCAAGCTGATCTCTTGCACCTTGAGCCTTTTTACAAACTCCTCGCCTTTGACTTTAAGAATTCCCCCAAGCGTGCGCGTTCCGGTTTCGTTGGAGACAAAGCCGATTTTGCCCTTGAGCTCGGGCTTGAGCAGATCGCCGTAATTTTTCGGCACGATCGACGCAGGTATCAGGTTCGTGTTGTAGCCGACGCCCATGTACGTCTCCCGGTCGATCGCCCAAAAGACCAGCCCACGCGCGGCGCCTTCCTTTGTGTTCGGCGGATACTTGGCGAGATGAAGCGATGTATAGGCCATGAGCAGTTTATTCTCGCGCAAGAACCGCAGCGTCGGCAGCGTAGTCTCGATCACATCGGCGATAATTTGCTTTGCCTGCGCCTCGGCTGTGATCTTCGTCATGATATCCGAGCTCGTGCCACGATAGGGTTCGATCTTGATCCCGGAATATTTCGACTCGAAGCCTTTGGCCAAGTCCTTGTACGAGCTCCCGGCCAGTGAAGTGTACCAAACAACCTTTCCTTCGGTCTTTGCTCCGGCGAGCAGACGTTGCTCGCGATCGGCTCCGGTGTAGGCAGCCAGCTCCGCAAAAGTGGCCGGCTTCTTCGTTTGCGCCCGCGCATAGCCAATAAATTGCACCGCCAAATTTACCGCAATCAAAAATCCGATGGTGTTGCATACGCGTTTCATAAGCCGTCTCCGATTATCCCTGATGGATTCAGATTTTTTGATCTCACTGGGGCAAATCCTCGAACCTTGTTGCGTAAACAGGATTGCGAGTTACTTTCAAAGCCCGTCATTCCCGCATGCTTGTAGCGGGAATCCAGGCGAAATTCTGACTGACCCCCAATCAAAACATTCGGGGTGACACCTTTTAGAAGGGCTCTCATAAATCATTTTCGATACCCCGCAGCTTACTGCGGCGTAGTCGCTAGCCAACCGCGCTCGGATAATCTTTCTTGGCTTTTAGCCGCGAAACGTAACCCAACTCAATGTCTCTTGTCACCGCTCCCGTATCCCGCTCAGCCGGCTTACCGTAGCCGCCGCCGCCGGCGGTGAGAAAAGTCACGGTCTCGCCCGGACGCACTAGCAAATGACTGAATTTCCCCGGCAGCTTCTCCTCTGTGCCGTTGCGTTGGATAATTGTCTCGTTCACCGCGCCCTCGGCGCCGCCGAGCAAACCCCAGGGCGGACATTGGATGCGATCGGTGTTGCGGCTAAGAAAAAAATTCTCGATCGGTTTTACTTTCACTTCGACGCCGATGCCGCCGCGAAATTTCCCCGCGCCGCCGCTGTCGGTTCGCAACGAATGACACTCGTAAAGCAAAGGATAATAAAGTTCCTGCAATTCGATCGGGGTGTTTTTTACGTCGCCCTGACACATCGACACCGACGCGGAAGCGCCGTCCTCGAAAGGACGACCGCCCCAACCGCCGCCGATAATATTCTGGCAGACGTAGCGCCGGCCGGTTTTCGAGTTACTGCCGAAGATCGCGTAGCCGCCCATATCGCCTTTGTGCGCGGCGGGCACCCGCTCAGGCAACGCCGGCGCGAGCGCGCAGAAAATCGTGTCGAGCACGGTCGGCAGTGACAGGCTCCAACCACCGATCGGCGCCGGACGGAGCGCGCTGAGTAATTTCCCTGGGGGAAGAACAACTTTCAGCGCGCGAAAAGAGCCTTCATTGACTTCGCGCTCCGGCGAGGTCAACGCTTTGAATGCAACCCGCGCCGCCGCCATGCCGCCGGACGAGCCGCAGTTAATGAACCCCGGCACTTGGTCGGCAACCTCGGAAAAGTCGATGGTGAGTTCGTCGCCGCACACGGTGATCTTCACTTTAATCGGAATCGTCTTGTTCATAACTCTGCCGTCGTCGTCGAGGAAGGACGAGGCTTCGTAATGGCCGTCAGGGATCGCGCGCACCGATTCGCGCACGAGCTTGTCGGTCTGGTCCCAGATCGTTTCGACGGTTTCGCGAAATACTTTGGCGCCGTATTTACGGCAAATTTGACTGAGTCGCTCTTCGCCGGTGCGGCAGCAAGCGATCTGCGCGCGCAGATCGCCGAGCGACGATTCCGGAAAGCGAATATTGTCTTCGATCAGGCGCAGCACTTCGGTATTCGGACGGCCTTCATTGTAAATCTTTACGGAGCGAATCTGCAGCCCTTCCTCGTAAACATCGCGGGTATTGCTCGAGCCGAAGCCCGTGCTGCCGCCGCCGACGTCGATCCAATGCGCCCGTACTGCCAGGAAGCAAAGCAGCTTGCCGTCCCAGAAAAAAGGCGTATAGACGACCATGTTATTGAGATGCTGTCCGCAGATCTCTGGGTGGTTGACTAGAAAAACGTCGCCGGGGCGAATATTCTCTAGTCCGTAGATTGCGACGCCGTCCTGAACGGACACGCCGAGATCGGCAAGAAAAATTGGCAGCGCGCCTTCGTTCTGCGACATCGTCAGCCCTTCATGATCGACAATGCTGACGCAGTAATCCTGCACCTCGTAGATCATCATATTGTAGGCAGTACGCTTGAGCACCACCGACATTTCATTGGCGGCAGCTTTCAATGCGCAGCGGATAATTTCCACAGTAATTGGATCGACAGACACAGCAAAACTCTCTCTCGTATTCTCCTGCCCGGAACTCCTAACCCCTACGCCTCACTCCTCACTTCCGACCCCCTCACGATTTCTTCGGCTCTTCCTTCCCCACATAAGACTGCCTATAGGTTTGCAAAGTCTTGCCGCGGAGCTCGTAGAGAAACTGAATCACGCGCTCGTTGCTCATGAATTTTTCCTGCTCGTAATGATCGTGGTGAACGATTTCCTCCAGCGGGCGGCGCACGCCTTCGGACGGCTGCACCGCTGGATAACCGATGGGAATGATCAGATACAGCATCAGCAGATCCGGCACGCCGAGCACTTTTTTGAACGGCTCCTGGACGTGGATCGTCACCCATTGCGTCGCCAGCCCCAACGAAACCGCGGCCAAATGCATAAATGTGCAGGTGTTGGCCAAACCGTCGGTGAGGTGCGATTGATCGCGGCCGAACGTGTGCGCGCCTTGCACCGTGCCCCACTGGCGCCGGCCGTCGCCGACGACGACGATCAGCGCCGGCGCTTCCGACCAGCCGGCGCCGCGCCGCTGGCGCTCTACCGCCTCGTCTGCAGTCATCTGATACGCCGGATGGCGCAGCTCGAAAACCCGCTGCTGTTCCATCCAGTAAATAAAATCCGTATTGTCCTCGGAATAGCAACGAAACAAATCCTTTTTGACCTTGGGGTCTTTGACGACGATGTATTCCCAAGGCTGCGAGTTTGCACCCGACATTGCCCAACGTCCCGCTTCGAGTATCTTGCCGATGTATTCCTCGGGAATCGGATCGGGTTTCAGTTTGCGCACGCTCGCTCGTCGGCGAATGATGTCATAGAGAAGATCGTATCCAGGGGTCGAATCAGCGTCCATAATTTGAACCTCCAACCTGAGAGAGCATTTACCAATTGGTATATCCCACGAATCTCTAACCGTTCAATCGTCTGCCCTACCTCGAGACTGAACCACCTCTATTTATTATCCAGATAGTTTCAACTCCGTAAGCAGCGGTCTTAATGAGTTAAGTGATTCCAACGAACTCACTCGATCGATTGCCGACCGCGCTTTCTGATCGCCCAGCGCCGGCCCAGCCAACGACAAAAACTTCTCCTCGACCTCGCTCTGCGTCATCGGATTCCCACTTTCGCCCTTCGGGATAATCACTTCTTCCGAATAGCTTTGGCCATCGAGCAATCTTACCGCGACACGTCCGGACCAATATTTCGGATAATGACGATCGAGATCTGTGCTCGCGCTCACTTTGACTTTAGCCATCAGCGTCCGCACTTTCGCACTGCTCAAATGCTCTTCCCCGAATGACAAAAGGTCAATTTTGCCGCGCAGCGCAGTGACGGCCATCACGTATTGCCCGCTCCCGACCGTGGCTGCGTGAGTCGCCGTAATCGACGGGCGATTCATCATGGCGGCATTCTGCGCCGGCAGCAACAATTCAATTTCCTCGATCGCGGACGGCGTCAACGAAGTTCGCCGCAGAATTTTTAACAGCGCTTCGACGCCGGCGTGCAATTGGCGCGCGCACGGATAGGGTTTGAACGCGACTTCCGGCAGAAGGAACGAATCGAAGCTTTGCAGGTAGTCCCAATTAGGCTCGTTGCAGAGCGTCAGACAAAACCCGCGCGGATCTTCGAGCGCGCGCTTCGGACCTGTGAATCCCTGCTCCGCCGCCAGTAGCGCGAGCATGCCGTTCTGCGCGGCACGGCCGAATGCCAAGTGGCGCGCCGTTGCTCCCTCGTTGCCGCCGGTGATCATACCGCCGCTATGCAGTGAGGCAATGCCCAGCGCGTTGACGGTTTGCTCGAATGATAAATCCAAAAACTTTGTGCCCGCCGCCACGACGCCGAACGCTCCACAGATCGTGCTCGGCCACCAACCGTGCGCGAAAAGTTTCGGCGCGTCGATGGCCAGCCCGATTCGAATGATCGTCTCGTAACCGACGACGGTGGCTTCAAGAAATTTCCGGCCAGACCTGCCATGCTTTTCGCCCATCGCGCTGAGTGCGGGAACGATCATGGCGCCGATACAAGTTCCGGCGCCGCCGTGGATATCGTCCATTTCGCCGCAGTGCGATGCGACGGACATGGCCTGCACCGCATCCAAAAAAGAAACGCGCCGATCGGATCCTAGGAGCGTCGAAGTGCCGTTTGCGCCGCTGGTCGCAACCGCTAACTCGTAGGCCAGCCGGCCGGCTTCAAGGCGCGAACCGGCGAGCAAGCAGCCGAGCGAATCGAGAATATGAAGTTTGGTGGCGTCAACAACGTCGGCTGGTATTTGGTCGAACTGAAGCGACGAAAAATATCGCGCGAGCTTCTCGCTGAGGACTTCGTCAGACATCGTTTTTTT
>JBEVIO010000102.1:0-10583 GCA_040510635.1 Binatia bacterium
CACCATGGCCGCGCGGCTGTCTGGCTAGTTCGGGGAAGCGCCATAACAGGCGCGGCAGCTCGATCAGGCCGCGCACTTCGCGAATCAGGTGCGAGGGGTTGGGAGGTTCGAATGGTTCGGTCATGACTCGCTGTATAAAAGTCTAAGCAGCAGTAGTGTACAGCGGCCGCCACCTGGAAACAACTATGGTTTTGCCACGCCATGCCAAGCCGATAAAAAACCACGCAGCGTCGAAATTATTCAAGCTGATCTCGCCAGTCTCGTTTCTCTTGAGCCGGTTTGTCAAAACATCAACTGCTTCGTCTAGGTTGCCGGCTTACTTGTACGTCAACCAACGCTGTCGACGCGGTCCCGCCAGCAAATGTTGGGTAAGATGGAAGCCGAGATTGCCGGACGCGCCGACGATAAAAACCTTCGCCGGATTGCGCGCAAGCTTATTTCGTTTTCTCCGGAAATGGACACAGGCCGTTGATCGTGCACTGCGGACACTTTGGCTTTTTGGCCACGCACACTCGTCGGCCATGGTACTGCATAAGATGGCAGAAGCGAACCCGTCGTTTTTCCGGCACGATTTCTGTGAGGTCGGCTTCGATTTTGTCCGGATCGGTTTTTTTGGTGAAGCCTAAGCGTTGTGAAAGACGCATCACGTGGGTGTCGACACCGATGGCTTGCTGTCCGAAGGCGTTGCCGAGAACGATATTCGCTGTCTTGCGCCCCACGCCTGGCAGGGAAACAAGATCGTTGAGATTGTCCGGGACTTGGCCGCCGAAGCGCTCGACCAGTTCTTTACAGCAGTTGTGAATCGATTTGGCTTTGTTACGATAAAAGTTGATCTTGCCGATCTGCTTTATCAGCCGTGCCGGCCGCGCAGTGGCGTAATCGGCCGCGTTTCGATAGGTCTTGAACAAGTCGACGGTGATTTTGTTGACCAGATCGTCGCGCGCCTGAGCGGCCAAGATCAAAGCGATCAACAATTCGAGGGGATTGGTAAAGTCGAGAGCGAGCCTGGCGTCGGGATGGACTTTCTCGAGTCGTGCGAGGATTTTTTTGATCCGCGCGGATGGGGTCGTGGCTTTAGCGTTAAGCTTTTGCGTCGTTGCCATTTTGATTTTACAAAGTTAAATATGCCAGCAGCAGTTAAGTTGTCAAAGGGAGGGATCCGAAGATGGAATTAAAAGAACTCAGAAAACTTCCGATGCCGAAACTACGCGACGTGGCGAAGCAGGAAACCGAACTTAAAAACGTCATCGCTCTGGAAAAAGAGGAGCTGATCAAAGCGATCGCTGCGGCTCAGGGTATTCCCTACGACGAGACGCATAAGGATTTAAACGCGATCCACGCGGTCAAACAAGATATACGAGCGCTGCAGAAGCAGAGAGCCGAACTTCTAACTTCGGGCGGTGATCCCAAAAAAATCAAAAAGCTACGGCGCAAGGTCAAGTTAATGAAGCGGGTGACACGCCACCTCGCTCACGACGCGAAGTTGGCGACGGCTGCCGCCGCGGCAAAACCTGCCGCTCCCGCTGCTCCCGCTCAGAATCCGCCCGCCGCTTCCTAGGGTATCGTATGACCTCGCTGCCTCCTGTGCGTGGCCGCGGCGCCGCAGTCAATCCGAAGAACCGCTTCGAAACCATCGAGCGGGTGCCCGAGCCGCCGCAGGACAGCGACGATATTTGTTCACCGCATACGCAATTTTTTGTCGATAGTTCGAAATCGATCATCGCCTATAACGACAGCCCCGACGTCGGTTTCGAAGCCAGCGTCAATCCGTACCGGGGATGTGAGCACGGCTGCGTCTATTGCTACGCTCGGCCGTCGCATGAATATCTCGGCTTTTCATCCGGACTCGATTTCGAAACCAAGATCATGGTCAAAGAAGACGCGCCGGAACTGTTGCGCCAGCAATTGTCGAGCCGCGCTTGGAAGCCGCAATTGATCGCGCTTAGCGGCAACACCGATTGTTACCAGCCGGCGGAAAAGAAAAGGCAACTGACGCGGCGCTGCTTGGAAGTCCTGCTGGATTTTCGCAATCCGGTGGTGATCATCACCAAGAATCATCTGGTGACGCGCGATATTGATATTCTTTCCGAGCTCGCCCGCTACGACTGCGTCGGCGTGACGCTTTCGCTAACGACACTCGATCACCATTTGTCTTCCTTGCTCGAACCGCGCGCGTCGCGACCGGCACGCCGCTTAGCGGCGATCAAGGCGCTGGCTGAAGGCGGCGTGCCGGTCGGCTATCTGCAGGCGCCGATGATTCCCGGTCTTACCGATGCGGAAGCTCCGGCAATTGCGCTGGCAGCGGCGAAAGCGGGCGCAACGTTCTCGGGATACGTCGCGTTGCGTTTGCCGTTTGCGGTGAAGTCGCTGTTCGAGCAGTGGCTCGATCAGCACTATCCGGACAAGAAACAAAAAATTCTCAATCGAGTGCGGGAAATTCGCGGTGGCAAACTGAACGATCCGAATTTCAAGACGCGCATGCGCGGCGAGGGGATTTACGCCGAGCACATGGCCAGGTTGTTTCAGCTAGCGCGGAAGAAGTCGGGGATTTGCGAAAGATGGCCGAAGCTCACGACGGAGCACTTTCGCAGGCAGGCAAAAGATCAGTTGAGCTTGTTCTAATGCGCTCCGCGAAACATGGCATTAGGTCAGCCAATTTCATTTCATCCTCTAGCGGGGAATCTCTTCATCAGTCGCAGTAGTACTCGATCTGATAACCGTTCGGATCGAAAAAATAAAAGGCGTCTTTGCCGCGTCGCTCGGCGATTTTGACGCCTCGCTCTTTGAGGGTCCTTTCCATTTTCTTGAGCTGCGCCGCGGTCATCTTAAAGCCGATATGTTCCAAGCCTTGGGTCCCGGATGTGCGCGCGGAGCTCTTTACAAAGTTCAATAGATCGCCGCTGCCGGGCGTGGTCAGAAAGATCATGCTCGGCGGATGCCGGAAAGCGACTTTGCAACCCAACACGCCGATGTAGAACTCTTCGGTTTTTTTGAGATCGCGGCTCTTTAGAGCAATATGTCTCAACCCTTTTTGCGGCATAACAACCGTCCTTTCTTGACCGGCCAGCGTGTGTTGTTTCGCGTCCTTCCTATATAACCTGAGGTGCGCGGGAATCAAACTGTCGACGGCCTTGCTTTTACAAGCACGGCGAACCTTGGTACTTTGAAACTCTCGCGTCGCGTTGGTTTCTCCTTTGGATTCCTACAACTCAACTCCAACTGCCATTCAAAAACCAAAAATTTTCTACGGCTGGTATATCGTCACAGTGGGGTTTCTTGCGCAGGTGAATTGCGCGTTTCATATGTCAAGTACTTTGAGCGTGTTTCTCAAGCCTTTGACCGAGGACCTAGCGGTTTCGCGCGGGCTGTTTTCTGTGCTGCGCTCGGGAGAAATCCTCCTTGCGGGCGCATTGGCGCCGCTGATCGGGCCACTCGTCGACCGCTACGGCGGCCGTTGGCTGATGGCCGGCGGCGCGTTGTCGGCCGGCATCGGTTTCGTATTGCTTAGCCAGGGGAGCGCCTTCTGGCAGTTTTTGTTAGTGCGCTGGGTCTTCGTCGCCATCGGCGGCGTGTTGATGTGCCAGATGGTCGTGAGCGTGACGATCGCGCGTTGGTTCGTGCTCAAGCGTGGGCGCGCGATTGCGATTGCGAGCCTCGGTCAAGGCTTGGCCAAAGTCTTGATTCCGATTGTGACGGCGACGCTGTTCGTCTGGATCGGCTGGCGTTCGACCTGGACCGTCTTCGGATTGTTGACTTTGGTTCTGGTCGTTATTCCTGCGGCCGTATTCATGCGGCGAAGCCCGGAAGAGATGGGATTGATGCCAGACGGCGCCCCTGCGTCGGCGCAATCCGGCGCCCTAGCTGAGCGCAGGCGCGCGGCCGAAGTCGTGCGCCGCGGCGACGAAATCGTCTGGTCGCGCCGCGAAATCATCGGCACGCGCACGTTTTGGATTATCTGTTTCATGTACGGCATGGCCAACGTTGGCATCGCGGGTCTCAATCTCCATGTGTTTGCCTATGTCACCGATATTGGCTTTAGTGCGATGGTGGCCGCGACCACGTTGACGATCATCGCTTCGACGCAGCTTGGTTCCACTTTGATCTGGGGTTTTATCAGCGAGCGGATTGAGATCCGCCATTCGAGCACGATGATGTTTCTTATCCAGGCGCTGGGCTTGGCGGTCACGATTGCGAGCGGTCAACTGTTGGCGATCTATGTCGGTTTTTTTCTCTACGGGATCGGCTTGGGTGGCAGCTTTGTGCTGCAAGAGCTGATCTGGGCTACTTACTTCGGCCGGGTCTCACTTGGTACGGTGCGCGGCCTGGGCATCTTCGTCACCTACGCCTTCGGCGCCGCCGGCGCGCCGTTCTTCGGGTTTGTTCACGACGCGACCGGCAGCTATCATTTGTCTTTTATCGCCTTCGTTGGCGCGCTCGTGTTGTCCGCCATCTTGAGCGTAATGGTGCGTGCGCCGCGCAAGATTGCCATGCGGTCTTAGGTTGACCGGAAAGCTGGACCCAGCATAATGATAACGTCGTCTAATTTTCGCCACTGACATGGCCTCATCTCCATATACCGGCGTCGACTTACGCTCGGAAGGACCGAGCGAGGGCGTATTGAAACTCATTATCGCGGGCCGTCTCGATTCGAGCACCACCGGCGGCATATGGCGGCGCGCCTCGACCGCGGTTAATGGCGCCCATGTGGCAAACGTTTTGATCGATGCGACCGGGATCGAGTACTGCGACGGCGCCGGGATCGCTTTGCTGGTTCATCTGCGCCGTTTGCAGAACAAAGCCAACGGTGATTTGCGCATCGATGGACTGAGGCCAGAGTTCGCCGATCTGCTCGACGATGGCGTCGCGCGGGTGGTGGACGTCACCCGCGAGACGGCGCGCCAGGGAATTGCCGAGGAAATCGGCCAAGCCACAGTCGAAGTGTGGCGTGACATTCAGATCCTCGTGAGCTTTGTCGGCGAGCTCGGCGCCGGGCTCGCGTATGCGGCGCTCCATCCGCAAAGCGTGCGCTGGCGCGATGCCCTGCGCGTCGCCGAGGCGGCCGGAGTCAACGCTTTGCCGATCGTCGCTCTGGTCAGTTTTCTCATGGGTCTGATCATGGCTTTTCAAGCCGCCGTTCCCTTGCGCCAGTTCGGCGCGCAGCTTTTTATCGCCAATTTGATCGGGCTTTCGATGTTGCGCGAATTGGGTCCGCTGATGACCGCGATCATTTTAGCGGGCCGCTCGGGCTCGGCGTTCGCCGCGGAGCTTGGCACGATGAAAGTGCGCGAAGAGATCGACGCGCTCAAAACTATGGGACTCGATCCCGTGCGCTTCTTGATCGTCACGCGGGTGGTCGCCGCGGTGTGCATGACGCCGCTGCTGACGATCTTCGCGGATTTGGTCGGATTGATCGGTGGCGCGGTCGTCATGTTATCGTTGGGATTCCCGCTGATCACCTATTTTCATCAGATCCAATATGCGGTCAGCTACGGATCGCTGGTCGGCGGTCTGGTGAAATCGTTCGCGTTCGGCATTCTTGTCGCCGGCATCGGCTGCCAGCGCGGCTTGCAAACCAAATCCGGCGCGGCATCGGTCGGCGAATCGACCACCAGCGCCGTCGTGAGCGGCATTATCTTGATCGCGCTCACCGACGGCGTCTTCTCGGTGGTTTATTATTATCTGGGTGTCTAGATGGCGAGCGGATCCGAGCGGGAGGTGATCATCCGAGTGGCGGACTTGAAGGCCGCCTACGACGGTCAGGTCGTCCTGGATCACATCAATTTCGAAGTCTACGCCGGCGAAGTGCTCGCCATACTCGGCGGCTCCGGCTCGGGGAAGAGCACCTTGCTCAAACACATGATCGGGCTTTACCAACCCGCGGCGGGCAAGGTGTTAATCGACGGCGAAGATATCGCCGCGGCTTCCGGCGCGGCGCGGCTGAAGATTCTGCGAAAGTTCGGCGTGATGTATCAAAGCGGCGCCTTGTTCGGCTCCATGACACTGGTCGAAAACGTCGCTCTGCCTCTGGAAGAATTCACCGACCTGCCCCCTGAAGCGATCCGCTTGATCGCGCTGATGAAGCTCGAGAGGGTCGGCTTGAGCGGCGTAGCGGATCGCATGCCGTCGGAGCTGAGCGGCGGCATGCAGAAAAGAGGTGCTATCGCGCGCGCCATGGCGCTCGATCCGCGCATGTTGTTCCTCGACGAGCTGTCGGCCGGGTTGGACCCAGTTACTTCCGCGGAGCTGGATCAATTGGTCTTAAGCCTGGCGCGCAGCTTGAAAATCACTTTCATAGTAGTCACCCACGAGCTGCCGAGTATCTTCACGATTGCGGATCGGGTAATTATGTTGGATAAACAAGAAAAAGGCATTGTTGCGGTCGGCAGTCCCCAAGAGCTGCGCGATCACAGTGACGACCCGAGAGTTCATCAATTCTTTTTTCGCCAAGCCTCGAGTGAAAATTGACGCGTACCGGGCTCGCTGACGGATGGAACCGGCATTCTAGCCGATGGAAAAGTTCAGTTACTTTAAAATCGGAATTTTTGTCATCAGCGCGGTCGTCATCGGTATCATCGGTGTCGTCGTGCTGGGTGTCGGCACGATCTTTCAGAAAAAAAGCATCGTCGAGACCTACATCGACGAGTCCGTTCAAGGGTTGGACGTCGGCTCGCCGGTAAAGTTTCGCGGTGTACCCATCGGCAGGGTCGAACAAATTTCGCTGACGAGCGCGGAATACGCGACGAGGCGTGAGTATGTGCTGGTGCGCGTGTCGATCTCATCCAACATCCTTCAGTTCCCGGTCAATGACCCGAGAAGCCCACAGCTCAAGCAGGCGCTTGATCGCGGCTTTCGCATTCGCATCGCTCCGCAAGGTTTGACCGGAGTCGCCTATTTGGAAGCAGACTACCTGGAACCGGAACGGAATCCGCCGCTGGAGATTGATTGGCAACCCGAGTATCCCTATATCCCGTCAACGCGCAGCCGGATCACACAGTTGAGCGAGGCCGTGGAGCGCATCCTGCGGAATTTCAGTGATATCGATATTGCTCAACTCAGCCAAACGATTGATAAGTCGCTCGAGGCCATGACCAAGCTTGCCGAGAACGCCAATCTCGATAAGATCGGTGCACAGGCCAATGCGCTGCTGAGTGAGTTGCGCCAGACCAACCGGCAAATAAACACCCTCGTGAGCAATCCGGAGCTCAAAACCGCCGTCGCCGACGTCTCGGCAAGCGCGGGGCGGGCGCGCCAAATCATCGAGCGCGCGGAAAAGCCGATCAATCAAATGCTGACAGATCTGCCCCAGGCGACCGAGAGCTTGAATCGCTTGGTTAAGCGCCTGGATTCGGCGGCTAACGATTTGCCGCAGACGAGTACTGAGCTGCGTCAGACCATCCAGCGCATGAATCGCTTGCTCGCCAACCAACAGCGCGACATCGAAAAGACCATGGACAATTTGCGCGCGGTTTCCGAGAACATGAAAGAGATTACCGAGAACTCAAAAAAATATCCGTCCCAGGTGCTGTTCGGCGCGCCACCGCCGCCGTCGAAAGCCATGCAACGATGAACCGGCGGCGCAGACGAGTGAATCGTAAAAACCATTTAAACTTGTCCGGGCGCGCCTCGAGAAACGCCGCGCGCCCGCTTTTCGTTTGGTCCGCTCGCCGCTTCGATAAGGTCGGTGTTCGCCCGGCGCGATGTCGCGGCGGGCGCGCGATTCTGCCGCTAGGCGCCGGGTCTAAATGGCTAATCCAGCGCGGTGCTTTGCTGCTCATGATTTTCTTGATTGGCTGCGTCAGCTTGGAAAAAAGCTATCCCGATCGGCGTTACTTCGCGCTCGAGCTTGTCCCGGGCAAGTCACCGAATTCCACGGGCGATCGCATCCTGTCGGTGGCAAGTCTGCGCATCTCGCCGCGTTACGCCGACAGGAGTTTTGTCTACCGCACCTCGACGGCGGCTTACGAGGCCGATTTTTACAATCAGTTTCTTACCGCTCCCGACTCGATGATCAGCGAAGAGTTGCGCAAAGGGCTCGCCGCCTCGGAATTGTTCAAATACGTCGTCGGGCCGTCGAATCCGCTGCAACCGAACTATCTCTTGGAAGGATCGATCAACGCGCTTTACGGCGACTTTCGTGATCCGAGCCGGCCAGCGGCAGTGTTAGAAATAGAAGTTTTCTTATACAACCAAGATGCCGGCGTCAGCTTACAAAAGCGCTATGAAAAATCGGTGCCGCTCAGTGAAAGATCACCGGAGGCTTTAATCAAAGGTTGGGACCAAGCCCTGGCGGATATCGTAGCGGCGCTGCTCGCCGATCTCAAAGCGGTTAATTTATAGCTCTGCGATTTTTATTCCGCTGGAAGAACGCGACAGAGATAAGAACGATGCGGCAGGGATCCGCTCACCGGATCGGCGAGGTCGGTGCCGATCAGTGTGCCGGGATTGGCGCCGCTGATTTCGTATGGATCATAACTCGGCAGCGCCAATTCCTTGCACGCTTGCCACCAGCCATGTTGGCAGCAGACGACGCCGGGAATAATATTCGTCGTGACCCGCGCCTTTACTCTTATTGCGCCGCGCGGGCTTTCCACCATCATCCATTCTTTGTTCTTCACGCCGAAACGGAGCGCGGTCTCGGGATGAATGTCGGCACTCGGCTCGGGCGATGCTTTGCGCAGGCTCGGCAGCGCGCGCTGCTGGCTGTGCACGAACGTGGTGAACTTCGCGTTGGTGAGGATGAGTGGAAATTCATTCGCGAGATCGGGACGGCTGAGCGGGCTCACGGCGGGCTCGACGTATTCCGGCATGGCGGGAATTCCATGGGCCGCGAAAGGCTGGCAGTAAAGCTCGACTTTTTTTGACGGCGTAGCAAAGCCACGCTTGGCTCCCTCTTTATCCACATTCGCGTGTTTTTCGTAAGCCGGTTCCGCCGGCAGAGAAATGCCGGCCGGTGAGTTTTTGAGCTGCTCCAACGTGACGCTGCTCGGTTGCAGCTCGTAAGCATAGGCAGCATCGATATCGCCATTCCAGAAGTTCTCACCGAAGCCCAGGCGTTTCGCCAACTCGAATATGATCCAGGTGTCGGAGCGCCGCTCGGCCAAAGGCTCGATGACGGCCGGGCGATATTGCAGATGGGTTTTTCCCCGGCGGCGGTGTTCGAAGGCGGTTGTGATATTCGCCATTTCCAAAAAGCTCGTCGCCGGCAACACGTAATCACAAAGCTCCGCCGTCGGCGTCATGAACAGATCCGCGGCGACGGCGAATTCCAATTTCTTCATCGCTTCGCGACCGCGCCGTGAATCGGCGTTGGACATGAGGGTGTTGGAGCCGAAGTTCAACAGCGCTTTGACCGGGTACGGCCGCTCTTCGAGGATCGCCGTGAAGACGTCATAGGCGGTGCAGTTGCCGGGCTTGACTGGCGGGCCAAGCGGTTTGCGCTCGCGGCCGATGCGCAGGGCGGCGATCTCTTTTGGCAGAAATTCCTTGCCATCGACCTCGTTGATTTTCACCTTGGGAAAAATCACGTTGCCGCCTGGACGATCGAAGTCACCGAGCAGAGCATAGAGCGATGCGACCGCGCGGCTGGTTTGCGTCGCATTGGTATGTTGGCCGAGGCCGTTCCACATGTACATACTGACCGGCCGGTTATGCGCTAACAGCAGCGCTGTTTGCCAAACTTTATCAGCCGCGACCCAATGGATTTTCTCCGAACGTTCGGGCGCAAATGGCGCGGCAATGTCGCTGAGACGCTCGAAAACCGGCTTGCAGAATATTTCTCCGCCGTTTTTTCCTTTGAGCGCTCGTGTGCCGAACAGCGCCGGCATCACGCCGTCACGGTCGTATTTGCCAGCCGAGGGATCATAAACCGCCGGCTGACCGCCCGCTTCGTCCCACACTACGAACCGATCAGCCGAACCGCTCGATGAAATCTCGGATTCAGCGATTAATCGATTCGTCGCTGCGTTCAAAAGAAAAACCGCGTTAGTCCATTGTCGGGCGAACCCGGCGTCGTACCAGCTTTCCTCCATCAAACAATGGATTAAAGCGAGTGCCAATGCGCCGTCGGTGCCTGGGCGCGGTTGCAAAAGCATGTCGGCTTGCGCGCCGATGCCGACCCGACGCGGATCGATTACGACTGTTTTCATGCCCCGGGCGCGCGCCTGGACGATGTCATGTGCAAGGATGAGCGAGGTCGAGCTCGGGTTATGGCCCCAGAGCAAAAAACTCTTGCTGTGCTCGAGGTCGGGAGTCGGTAGGTTCGATCCGAAGGTGTAGCTGAAGCCGCTATCCCTGTGCCAATTGCAAACATGCGTCGTCGACACCCAATTCGGACTGCCGATGAGATAAAGCAATCGGCCGAGCCAGCGCTCGGCATCGTCGATGGATGTGCCGCTCTTGGTGCCTTTGGCGAGCGCGATGGATTTCGCGCCGTGACGCTCGCGAATTTCAACAATGTGCCTGGCAATGTCATCGAGGGCTGCTTGCCACGAGACGCGCTGCCATCCCGGATCCGGAGCGCCTTTGGGGCGGGTGCGTCTGAGTGGATAATCGAGCCGGTCCTGATTGTAGACCAGCTCCGGCGC
>JBEVIO010000103.1:0-4091 GCA_040510635.1 Binatia bacterium
CTACCACGTTCTTCGACTCGGACCGCGCGGCAATCAAGCCAGTCGACTCACCTCCGCAGCCCTCGACAAAAGCTCGTTCTTCAAATCTCCTATTGCTTAATACAACAGGGAAGATAAAAAAAGACTTAAAACCGCTAAGTCGGCATTCCGACGCCGTTGGAAGCGAACGCTTTCGAGAATCTGACTGCAATATAGCGTCAGGACCAACGACCCGCGAAATGCTAGGAAGGCAACCAACCGATAAAACTCATTTGCCGGCCGGTTTCGCCGCCCTGACACCGGTAGGAAAAGAATTGGTCCATGGCGCAACCGGTGCAAGGACCGACGTTAAAGAGCTGCTTTCCGGGGACGCCGGATGCGCGTACAATATCTCGATTGAGCCGGCGCAGATTGATAAACGATTTTCCTTCTTTGACGTGGATGCTCGGGGTCGTCAAACGCCCCCAAGTTTTCATCAGCGGCACCGTCACATCCTCCTTCACCTCGTAACAACACGGACCGATGGATGGGCCAAACGCGACCTCCAAATCATGCGCTTCAACGTCGTACCGGCTCTTGAAGAACCGCACCGTCTTGGCAGCAATTCCCGCCAACGTGCCGCGCCACCCCGCGTGCACGGCGGCGGTGAGTCGTTGTTTCGGTGCAACGAAGAGGATTGGCACGCAGTCTGCGGTTAACACCCCGAGATAAATATCCGATTCGCCGGTGATCATGCCGTCCGCTTCGCCTGCTTCTTTGAGTTTTTTATCCGTGACTTCGACGATGTGATCGCCGTGCACCTGGCGCATCGTCACGATACGGCCATCGTGAATCCCGACGCCCAGCTTCATGTCGCAAACATTTTGGCTGACGACCTTGGCATCGTCGCCGACGCGGTAAGAAACATTCAGCCCGGAATAAGGCCCGACACTTTTACCCCCTTGCCGGCCCATGAAGCCATGCAGCAAACCGACGTGCTTCTCCCACTGAGGAACTTTTAGTTGAACCATTTCCATGCCATCGATTATGGGCGGTTCCTTGAATCGCTGCAACAGTTTGGGCGAATCGATGACTTGCCGGGGCGAGCCTTTCTAGTAAAGTTACTTTCGAATCCGTCGGCTGTGCGAGGACGGCCGCTCGCAGTGAAGGGAGCACAAATTTTTGGATGAGCTTTGAACTTGCCGAAGAAATTGGACGCTAGTAAGCTGGGTCGATATGGCTAACGGAAAGTATAGCGATACGCTCAGGCAGCCGGGGTTTTTTGCTTTTTTCTGCACGCAATTCCTCGGCGCGTTTAACGACAATTTCTTAAAAATCGTAGTGTCGTTTATCGCCCTGGATTTGGCCACAAACGGCGCCGATAACTACGTCGAGCTGATCGCTTTTCTGTTCATTTTGCCATCGGCGCTCTTTTCCGGTTATGCGGGTCATCTGGCCGACGTGTACAGCAAACGCACCATCTTAGTGGCGGTCAAAATGTTCGAGATCATTATCATGGTTTTGGCCCTGGCAGCATTCTTCACCGGCCATATTCAGGCCATGCTTGCCGGCGTCTTTCTCATGGGACTCCATGCCACCTTCTTTAGTCCGGCCAAGTACGGCATTTTGCCGGAGATGCTTCCTGAAAAAGAGTTGTCCCGCGGCAATGGCCTGCTCGAGATGAGCACCTTTATGGCGATCATTCTCGGCACCTCCGTGGGCGGCGCGATCTTTGCGCTGTGGAAACACAACTTACCGGTAATCGGGATCATGATGATCGCCGTCGCCGTCGTGGGCAGCCTGACAAGTTTGCGCATCACTCGAGTTCCCGCATCCGGCGCCGCCAAGCTGATACGACTCAATCCTTTCGGTGAGGTCATCGACGGCCTGCGTCGTTTACGCGCCGAGCGCCCGCTTTGGCTGACGGTGATCGGGATTTCCTTTTTTTGGTTTCTTGGCGCACTCGTGCAGATCAATCTACTTTTTTTTGGCAAAGAACTTTTGCAACTGGACGAGTTTCACATCGGGCTGCTTGGGACGTTTTTGGCGGTCGGCATTGGCGCGGGAAGCCTCGCTGCGGGCCGCCTTTCGGGCGACCATATCGAACTCGGCTTGGTGCCCCTGGGCTCCGTTGCGATGGGCGTTGGTCTGGGTTTGGTCGCGCTCTCCGCGCCGTCCTATCTTCTCACGGGCATGTCGCTGGTCCTGCTTGGATTTTCCGCCGGCCTGTTCGCCGTGCCGCTGAACGCATTACTCCAGCAGCGCAGCGGCAAGGAGGAAAAAGGCCAACTGATCGCGACCAACAATTTCATGAACACGATTGGCATCTTTCTCGCCGCGGCAATTCACTGGATTTTGAAGACGCCGCTGCACTTTTCACCGGATTCGATCATTTTGCTGACTGGGCTGGTCACTTTGGCCGGCACGGCGGTGATTCTTTACCTGCTCCCCGACTATTTTGTCCGGTTCATTCTTTGGCTGGTCACGCACTCGATTTATCGAATCACGGTCATCGGCGCCGAGAATCTGCCGGCGCGGGGTCCCGCGTTGCTCGTGTCGAATCACGTTTCCTTCGTCGACGCCCTCATGATCGGCGGCGCAACGGCTCGTTTCGTGCGCTTCATGTTGCATCGCGATTATTACGACCTCAAATCTTTGCACTGGTTTTTCCGCCTCATGCACTCGATCCCGGTGTCGGCAACCAACCGACGCGATATCGTTCAGTCGCTCAAACATGCGCGCAACGAGCTGGACAAGGGCCATATCGTCTGCATCTTCGCCGAAGGCGCGATCAGCCGCGTCGGTCACTTGCTGCCGTTTAAACGCGGCTTCGAAAAAATCGTCGAAGGCACGAATATTCCGATCGTGCCGGTTCACCTCGATCAGCTTTGGGGCAGCATCTTCAGCTTCAAGAGCGGGCGATTTTTCTGGAAACAGCCGAAAAATTTTTCCTATCCTGTGACCGTCTCTTTTGGCTCGCCGCTCCGCTCCGATGCAACCGTGCAGGAAGTGCGCAATGCCGTCCTTGAGCTCGAAAGCAACGCGCTTGGCCGCCGCGAAAGCAGCGCCGCCCTTCTTCACGCCAGTTTTATTCGGATGGCGAAACGGCGCTGGTTCTCTTTCTGCATGGCCGACACGACCGGCACCGAATTGAGTTACGGTAAGAGCTTGATCGGCAGCCTGCTGCTCTCGAACTGGGCGCGAAAACATTGTGTTGCAGAGTCGATGGTGGGAGTGATTCTGCCGGCGTCCGTCGGCGGGGCGCTGACCAACATCGCACTTCTCCTCGCCGGAAAAATTCCGGTCAACTTGAATTTTACCGCCGGCAGCGAAGCGATGGACGCATCGGTTGAGCAGTGCGCCATCAAAACCATCATCACTTCCCGAGTCTTCCTCGCCAAAGCCGGCGTGAAAGAAATGGCGGGCATGGTTTTTCTCGAAGAGATTCGCAAAACTTTTACGCCGATCAAAAAAATCGGCGCGACGATGAAAGCTTTCCTCTTGCCCCCATTTTTGCTGACCCGTCGCTACGTCAAAGCCCAGAAGCCCGACGATCTCGCCACCGTGATTTTTTCCAGCGGCAGCACCGGCGCGCCCAAAGGCGTCATGCTCTCGCACCGCAACATTGCGGCTAATGTCGAAGGCATCGGCCAAGTGATCCAGTTCACGGCTAGTGATCGCATCATGGGCGTATTGCCATTGTTTCATTCCTTCGGTTTTACCGGCACGCTTTGGCTGCCGCTGCTTGCCGGATTCGGCGTCGTCTATCACCCCAATCCCACCGACGCTAAAACGATCGGTGAAACCGTACAGAAATATCAAGTTACATTGCTCATCAGCACACCGACTTTTTACGCCGGCTATTTAAGACGTTGCACGAGAGAGCAATTCGCATCGCTGCGATATTTAATCGCCGGTGCGGAAAAGCTGCGCGGGCAAATTGCCAACGCGTATCAAGAAAGATTCGGATCCACTATCCTGGAAGGCTACGGCTGCACCGAGCTCGCGCCGGTGGTCGCCGTAAATACGCCGGATGTCGTCGACGGCAAAGAAAGTCAGATCAGCCACAAACCCGGCACGGTCGGCCACCCAATCCCCGGCGTCGCCGCGAAGATCATCGATCCGGATACCGA
>JBEVIO010000104.1:0-5489 GCA_040510635.1 Binatia bacterium
TCGAAACTAGGCAAGGCGAGTTCCGTTATCGCCAGGGCAGCGGTCGTCCTTGTTTTGGCGCTCCCGCTCTCGGTGGCCGCTCAGCAGCGCTATGAAGCTCCCGCTATTTTAAGCGCATCGAGAATTTTGCCCGCCGAGCTTTTATCCGGGCCGAATCACCGCGTTCAGGAAAGAGTGACCAACGACGGCATCGTAAATATTTACAAGATCGATTCCAAATTCGGCACGTTCGACGCCGTGTCGACCGCGATGCTGCGAATCCGGATTCAGGAAATCAATGCGATCGCGGTGATGGACCGGCTCAAGGGTACAAAAGAATATGCGGATTCTTTGAAAGAGTCCGGACTGAGCACGTTGGTGGCCGCCAAAGACATGGTCTTTCAACCCATCCAGACCACTACCGAGGTGGTTAGCGGCGTCGGCCTGCTCTTTCGCCGCGCTGGCGACAGTCTTTTCGGCGCTAAACGGAGCGACGCAGAGGATAGCCGATTCGAAAACCTGATCGGCTTTTCCAACTACAAGAGGGATTACGCTTATCAGCTAGGCGTAGATGTCTACTCGCGAAACAAGGTCCTGCAAGATCGCCTGAACGAGATCGCCTGGACGGGATTTGCCGGCGGGTTGACCGTGTCCGCGGCGATGGCCGCAGTGCCCGGTGGCGCCGGAGTCGCGATGACTGCGATCGGCGCGACTAGGCTGAGCACGGCGATCTATCAAAATACGCCGCCGCAGGATCTGCGCCGCATGAACACCGAGAAGCTCAAGGCTATGGGCATCGACGATCACACCGTCGATACGTTTATCAGCGACGCCGAGTTCAGCCCCCGCGAGCAGACGATTCTCGTGTCCGCTCTCGTTGAAATGCAGGGCGTGGCTGAACGTGATCGGTTCGTGCAGCTCGCGGCGCTGACCGACAAGGATGATGTGGCGTTCTTTCGCCAGCGTCAGGCCGAGATGTATGCGGGTTATCACCGTGCCGTTAGCCCATTCGAACGATTCTTGTCTGTCGGACCCGTCGCCGCGGCGCGAACGGTAAAAGGTTCTCTGGTCTTTAATATCCCGGTGGACTACGTGGTGTGGACCCAAGAGGTTGCCCGCGTAATAACCACTGCAAACAATCTTGCCAACCAGTTGCCCGGAATCAATGAAAAACAACTCTGGATCACCGGCACTCTAACTCCTCGGGCGCGCGCCGAGATGCAGCGCTTGAACTGGAAAGTTTACGAGCGCAATGAAGCGCTGATCGTCGGCACCGACAAGCCTGTCTCCTATCATCGGCAGGATCCGCGCACGCCGTCCGCGGCTCTAAGTCTCAGGAGCAAGTCGATTGCGCTCGGTGCCGGTGTCAGCTGGGGCGATGGCACTCTCAATTTTCAAGGCAAGGACTATCCATTCAGCGTCTCCGAGCTGAGCCTGCTGGATCTCGGCGCCTCCACCGTGACCGGCACGGGTCGGGTGTACAATTTGAATAACCTCGCCGACTTTTCCGGAAATTATGTCGCCACCCAGGCGACCTTCGCCGTGGCCGGAGGGACCGGCGAACTAACCATGACCAACGCCAGGGGTGTGGTTATCTCGCTGTCTTCACAGGAGTCCGGGACTCAGCTCACGGCGGGTCCTTCAGGGATCAGTCTCAGGTTAAAGTAAAAAGACGTCGGTCCCACAAGAGCACGATTCAGTATGAAGTCAGCGGTCGAAGGCGGTCTTTCATTCATGCAGACGGGCGACGCTGCGCTCGAGGTTAAGCTCGCAGGCGCGTGGCGTTTGCGAGACGGACTGCCGTCGGCATCGTTGCTCGAACGCGAGCTCGATGGGGCGCCGCGTATCAAAAGCGTCGCCTTCGATACCAAGGAACTAGAATCCTGGGACAGCAGTGTTCTGGCTTTTCTTGTGGACATCTCCGCGCTGTGCCGGCAACGCGGTATTCAAATGGATACTGCGGGACTGCCTTCCGGGCTGCATCGCCTTCTGAACTTGGCAGAAGCCGTGCCGGAAAAAAAAGGCGCGCGCAAAGAATCG
This sequence comes from Binatia bacterium, assembly GCA_040510635.1. Classification (GTDB taxonomy): domain Bacteria; phylum Desulfobacterota; class Binatia; order UBA9968; family UBA9968; genus DP-20. Next base: position 2,020 of record JBEVIO010000104.1, read on the forward strand.
GTAGCGACGCCATTTCTACAACGGGTCGGCAATACCGCTATCGGCGCCGGCTCCTCGTTGGCGGAGATGCTCGCCTTTTTGGGCGACATGACGCTCACCTTTTTTCGTCTGTGGCGCATGAAAGTGCGCTTTCGCGCGGTCGATCTGTTTCTCTTTATCCAGCAAGCCGGAGTCGAGGCGCTGCCGATCGTCAGCCTGATCAGTTTTCTGGTCGGCGTGATTCTCGCCTTCGTCGGCGCCGTGCAATTAAAACAATTCGGCGCGCAGATTTACGTTGCCGATCTGGTCGGTATTGCCATGGTCCGTGAGATGGGCGCGATGATGACAGGAATCATCATGGCGGGCCGCACAGGCGCGGCCTTCGCCGCACAGCTGGGCACGATGAAAGTGACCCAGGAGATTGACGCCTTTACCACCATGGGCTTTTCTCCATTGGAATTCTTGGTGCTGCCGCGCGTGCTCGCGCTGGTGCTGATGATGCCGCTGCTCTGTCTTTATTCCGACATCGTCGGCGTTCTCGGTGGCGCCGCTATCGGGGTCGGCATGCTCGATCTATCGTGGACGACTTATTTGAGAGAGACTACGAACGCTATCAGCCTGACGGATGTATTTGGCGGCGTGTTCAAAGCGTCCGTTTACGGGGTCTTGATCGCCCTCTCTGGGTGCCTACGCGGACTCCAATGCGGCAACAGTTCTTCCGCGGTGGGCGATGCGGCAACTTCGGCTGTGGTCACCGGAATCGTCGCCATTGTCCTTGCCTGCGGCGTGTTCGCGGTAGTTTTTTACGTGCTGGGGATCTGACATGGGCGAAGCGAATGGAACAGATCATCGGCCGCATATCACGGTAAGCCATCTGACGATGGCCTACGGCAGTTTCGTGTTGATGCGCGATCTCAACTTCACGATCCATCACGGCGACGTCTTCATCATCATGGGCGGCAGCGGCTGCGGCAAAAGCACGCTGCTCAGACATCTGATCGGCCTTAAAGAGCCGGCGCAGGGAAATATCTATTATGGCGATGAAAACTTCACCCGGGCCGATCCGGCGAAACGTCAGGAAATGGTCCGGCGCATGGGCGTGCTGTTTCAGAGCGGCGCGCTGTGGAGCTCCATGACGCTGGCGGAAAATGTCGGCTTGTCGTTGGGAGAGTATACCGATTTGAGCCCGGCGGAGATCCGCGATGTCGCGTCGCTCAAGCTCGCTTTGGTCGGCTTGAAAGGTTTCGAAGACTACTATCCGTCGCAAATCAGCGGCGGTATGCAGAAGCGGGCGGGCCTGGCCCGGGCCATGGCGCTCGATCCGGAGATTCTTTTTTTCGATGAGCCTTCGGCGGGCCTCGATCCGATCAGCTCGCGCCTCCTCGATGATCTGATTCTCGAGCTGCGCGACAGTCTGGGCGCCACGGTGGTGGTGGTCACCCACGAGCTCGCCAGCATCTTCACCATCGGCAACAACAGCGTGTTCCTGGATACCGAAACGCGCACGATGAGCGCCGGCGGTGATCCCAAAGAGCTGTTGGCGCATTCGCCGAATCCGACGGTGCGCCGTTTTCTCACGCGCGGAGGCGAAGAAAAAGTATGAACAAGAAAATCAGTCCCACGCTGATCGGCGCCTTTGTCGTGGGCGCCGCGAGTTTATTGGTGGTCGCGGTGATTGCCTTGGGTTCGGGACGATTGTTTCGGCAAACCAGAGAATTTGTGCTCTATTTCGACAACTCGGTGAACGGCTTGCGCGTCGGCGCGCCGGTGAAGTTCAAGGGCGTCGAAATCGGTTCGGTCAAAGATATTCGCTTGCAACTTGAAGCGAGCCAGGAAGTCAACAAGATACCCGTGATCATCGAAATCGATCTGGAGAAGTTGACTTCGCGCGGCGCCACTGCCGTCGTTGCAGAAGATAGCGAATCGTTCCAGGAGGCGATTATTAAGCGCGGCCTTAGGGGCCAGCTCTTGATGGAGAGCATGGTCACTGGATTGCTTTACGTTGCCCTCGATTTGTTCCCGGACACGCCCATCCGGCTCGTTCAGCAGCCAAGCGGCTATTACAAATATCCCGAAATCCCGACCACTCCGACGAGCCTCGAACTGGCGCAGGATGCGGTCACCCAACTCATCAATAAGATCGAAGAGATCGATTTCAAGGGCATGGCAAAATCGCTGTCCGACACTGTTGACGGCGTGAAGCAACTGGTCAACTCGCCGGCCCTGAAAGCTTCGCTGGCGTCGCTCCAGCAAACCATACCGAAAATCGACGAAGCCTTCGTCAGCATTCAAAAATTGAGCGCGAACCTCGACGGAAAGATTGGCGGCCTGACAGGGAAACTGGAGCAGACGTCGGAGGCGACGCGCGAAGCAATGCAGGCAGCGGCGATCACGCTTAAGCAGACAGACGGCGCTCTCAAAGCGGCCGAAGCCGCGTTGATCAATGTGAATGGGGTCGTCGATCAGGACTCGCCGACGTTCTATGAGCTTAGACGAAGCCTGCGGGAAGTATCCAGCGCGGCACGCAGCCTGAGGCTTCTCAGCAACTCTATCGAGCGCAATCCCCGCGCCTTGATATTCGGCAAGCCGGAAACCCAGGAGGGCCGATGAAAAATTTCGTTGCCGCCGCGTGCGTTGCATTCTCGCTTCTCGGCTGCGGCGCCTTTTCCGCCAAGCCCGACCCATCCAGATTCTTCACTTTGTCGGCCACCCTTCCGCCGCTCGCGCCGGAGGCCGCAAAATCGCCCGCTGCATCGCCGGGAATCTCCCTCGGGATCGGGCCGGTGACTTTGCCTGGATATCTCGATCGACAAGAAATCGTCATTCGGGTTGCGCAGAACCAAATCAATCTGGCGGAAAATGACCTCTGGGCGGAACCGTTGGAAGAAAATTTTTCTCGCGTACTTTCACAAAATGTCGCTGCGATACTCCGCGCCGATCGGGTTAATGCCTATCCGTGGGCCATCGATAAAAAGCCGGTTTATCAAGTGGAAGTCGAGGTGCTTCGATTCGAGGCAAACACGGCCCAAGAGGTGCAATTGTCGGCGCGCTGGACGGTGCGAAATTCCGGCAAGAAAGACTCGCTGCGATATCGCGAAACGCGACTGTCGCGGCCGGCCAAGGCGCGCTCCACGGACGCTTCGGTGGCGGCACTCAGCGAAGCCTTGGCCGATCTTAGCCGGGAAATTGCGGCGGCGATTGAATCTATGGAGGGCGGCGGAAAATGACCCAGCAGCAGAATATTTTGAATCCAAACCGGCGGGGGCGGTCGGGCACTCATTTTTATTTATTTGACATCCGCTTTGAGTCGTCGGCAGTGGGCGACCGATGACAGAGTTAGCTAGCCTGCGTATTATTAACATTTAACTGACAAGGAGAAGTGATGAATCATTCAAAAATTGCCGCGACAAAAATTTGGCCACTCATTAGTTTTCTCGCGCTTTTTAGCTCGGGGTGCCTGGCCACTCAAGATTGGGTCAAAACCTATGTCC
>JBEVIO010000105.1:0-3726 GCA_040510635.1 Binatia bacterium
ACGGTTTATCTCAACACGCTCGTGCTCGGCTACAACACCAAAGTGATTTCGCGCAACGATCTGCCCAAAACTTACGATGACCTGCTCAAGCCGCAGTACAAACAGAAATTCATCATCGATATCGAGAATCACGATGTCTTTGTCGCGCTGAGCCAGGAATGGGGCCAGGAAAAGGCAATCAATTATTTCAAAGCGCTTGCAAAACAAGAGCCCGTGTTTCTACGCGGCAACACCAACCGCGCCAATTTCGTCAGCGTCGGCGAGCGCTCCATGACTTTCGTTTACGCGCAGGTCATCGAAAGAATGAAGCAGACCGGCGCGCCGGTGGATTGGATTCCGCTGGAACCCGTCGCCGTAGAATTGAACGTCGCCATGTTGTCGGCCAAGGCGGCGCATCCCAACTCGGCCAAGCTGTTTATCGACTATTTGATCTCGAAGGACGGGCAGGAGTTTCTAAAAACCTTTCGCCGCATCGGCCCGCGCAAAGACGTCAAGCCCGACCCGCCGAAACTTTTCGAAGGCTTTCGCCGCCGCGTGGTGACGCCGGACAATTATAAAAACCTGCGCGAAATAACGAAATTACACAACGATGCCCTTGGCATTCGATAGCTGATAGGAGGTCATCATGAGAGAATGGGAAGCATTTGTCCCCGAGGAAGAAAGAAAAGTTTACGAGAAGGCCGGCTATAAAGGCAAAGACAAGTTCGGGGTCAACCCGGCTTTAATCATCATCGACGTCATCACCGGTTTCACCGGAACAAAACCCATGCCGGTCATGGATGCGATCGATGAATTTCCGACGAGCTGCGGCCAAGTCGCCTGGGATGCGCTGCCGAAAATCAAGGAATTGCTCCACGCCTGCCGCGACGCCGAAATCCCGGTGGTTTATTCCACCAGCGATCCCGACTTCAAGGCCGCCTTCGGCAACGCGACCAAACGCGGCGTCGATAAAACCGACTTTGAAAAACTTGCGGTGCAATTCCCCGACATGATCAAACCTCGCGGCGACGAATTTATCGTGCGCAAAGCCCGCGCCAGTGCATTTTTCGGCACGCATCTGATCACTTATCTCGTGCGCAAGAACATCGATTGTTTGCTTGTCGCCGGCACCAGCACCTGCGGCTGCGTGCGCGGCACCGTGCTCGACGGCTATTCTTACGGCTATCCGGTATTTCCGGTCGAGGAATGTATCTTCGATCGCTCGCGCACTTCGCACCTGGTCAATCTCTTCGAGATGAACGCGAAGTACGCAACCGTGATTCAACTTCCCGAAGCGCTCGACTACATAGGTAAGATAAAAAAACTGGAAGGTCGAAAAGCGATCGCCAGCTGATCAGCCGAAGGAGACAAAGATGGCAACCGAGGCGCCGTTTATCGATCAAGAATATTTGGACCGTTATCAACGCGCCCAAGCGCTCATGGACCGTGATGGTCTCGACGCCCTCGTCATTTCGGAAAAAAATAACTACTGGTACTTCAGCGGCCTGATCAGTTATCAGCTGGATCATATCCAGCGGCCGCAGATTTGTATTTTGCCGAAATCCGGTAAGCCGCTGCTGCTCGTCTACGGCAACGACAAAGCCAAAGCCAAGGGGTTACCCTGGGTCGGCGAGGTGCGCGCCTACACCGACGTGCCGTTTCCTCAAGAGATGATCGCCGGCGCTATCAAGGAAATGGGACTGGGCGAAGCCAAACTCGGCTTCGAGCTCGGTGACGATCAGCGTTTAGGCATTCCGGTCAATTATTTATCGGGGCTCACCGAAGCTCTACCAAAAGCTCAGATCAAGGACGGCACCGCGGCGTTCACCGAAATGCGCAGCCTCAAAAGCCCGCGGGAAATCGAGTTCATGCGCAAAGCCTGCGACATTTCCGTCAAAGCCTATGATCGTTGCTTGCCGCTTTTAAAGCCCGGCATGACGCGGCGCGAGATCGCTGATCGCCTCTATATCTCCATGATCGAAGAAGGCGCCCATCCGCGCCATCCCGGATTTCTAATGCTTAACTCGTCGACCCGTTACGACGAGCGCCGTTATAACAAAGGCGACCGCATGGTCGCCGACTTCGGCGCCTGTTACGAGGGCTACTACGGCGATGTCACGCGCATGACGATCTTCGGCCAACCGACCGATGAGCACAAAAAAGATCATGAGACCGCGTGCGATGTTATTGATCTCTGTTTCGAGTCAATGCAGCCCGGCACGCCCATCGCCGAAGTGTCGCGCGTGGCGAACCGGGAATTGATCAAGCGCGGCTACCAAGCCGTCGACAGCCCAAAACGCATCGGCCACGGCATCGGTATGGCGCGCGCCGAGCCGCCGTCACTCAACGAAGTAGAAACGGAACTCTATCGTGGCGGCATGGTCCTCGCCCTAGAACCGAAAGTGCGCTCGGAAAAAAGCGCTGTCCATCTCGAAGAAGACGTGCTCATTACCGAGGAAGGTCCGGAGTTTCTGACTACGGGCTGCCGCGATTTAAACGTTGTCCCTTAGCCATGGATGCCGACGGTATTCTTTACTTATCGAACCAGGATGTAAAAAAAGTCCTCGATCTCGGCCGCGCCATTGAAATCACCGAGCAGGCTCTGCGCGATCACAGCGAGGGTCAGGTCACCTGGTCGACCCCCGAAGATCTAGCGATCAAACCGGAACAAGGCTGGCAGTCATGGGTGACCGGCTGTGCTCTGGTTAACGAACCGGTAGCCGGCTTTCGCATCCGTTCGATCAAAGCCGCCGGCGGCAGCCGGGATGCGTCGCGTCCGCCGCGCGGCCCAAGAAGAATTCTGATTCTCAGCGACCGCGACGGGGGCGAGATTCGCGCGATCATGGACGAAGACTGGTGTCATGCCGTGCGCACCGCGGCGGCGGCGGCAGTCGCCATGCGCGTGCTCGCGCGCAAGGAGTCGTCCGTCATGGCTATGCTCGGCGCCGGTGATACCGCTCGCGCCGCCGTGCCGGTAATGGCCAAGGCTTTCGCGCTAAAAGAAATCCGCGTCACCTCGCGTACGCCGGCGTCGCGCGAGAGCTACGCGAAAGAAATCAGCAAAGAATACGGCCTCAATGTGCGCGCGGTGGAATCGACGGAAGCCGCGCTCGATGGCGCGGATCTCGTCGTCTCGGCGACGACCACGTCAACGCCGTTCGTGAAAGCTAGTTGGCTCGCCAAAGGAATAACGGTCTATTCCATCGGCAAGAACCAGGAGATGGAAAGCGAAGTCTACAAGCACGCCGACAAGTTCGTCGTCGACAGCTGGCTGCACTGTAAGAACAAATCGGACATGCAGCGCATGATCAAAGAGAACTACCTGAGTGAGAAGGATCTCTATGCGGAGTTGCCGGAACTGCTCTCGGGCAAAAAGCCGGGCCGCGAGTCCGACAAAGAGCGCATCTTCGTCCGAGCCATCGGTCTCGTCAATCAAGACATCGCGATGGCTAACGCGATTTACCAGAGCGCGCTGGAAAAAGGCATCGGGACGAGGTTGCCGTACTGACTTATAGGGCTAATCGATTTAAGAGCGCGCGTCTTTTCATCCTCATCCCAGAAAAATTTCAAAGTCGTCACACCTCGCCAACAATCGGTGTTGAAGTTCTTCCGAGAGCGACCTTCACAGCTGCTAAATTCCAATGGTAGACCCCTAGATTAAACAGCTCATGGGGAGCGTTAGACCTTGTTCTTGCCGGGGGACTGGGATCCGGCCGGCTTTTTCGACCGCTTGGTTGCGCGCGCCGG
>JBEVIO010000106.1:0-7269 GCA_040510635.1 Binatia bacterium
AGGCCATCGCCACGCACGTGGCGGATGACTGCTCAATCGCCATCGAAGGTTTCACCGGATTCATCTGTTTCGCGGCGGGCCATGAGATCATTCGGCAGCGCCGGCGCAAGTTGACCTTGATCCGGATGACTCCCGATCTGATCTACGATCAGATGATCGCGGCCGGGGCGGCGAAAAAATTAATTTTCAGCTATATGGGCAATCCGGGCGTCGGCTCGCTTTACTGCATTCGCCGCGCGGTGGAGAAAAGTGTTCCCCTTCCATTGGAGCTGGAAGAGTATTCGCACTACGGGCTGGTCGGCCGTTATGCCGCCGGCGCGGCGCGCATGCCGTTTTTCGCCCTACGGAGCTACGTCGGCTCAGACATGCTAACGGCCAATCCGTTAATTAAACTTATCGACGATCCCTACGGCACGGGTAAGATCGCTGTGGTGCCGCCGCTCAACCCCGACGTCGCTATCCTGCACGCCCAACGCGCTGATCGGCAGGGCAATACGCAATTGTGGGGGCTCCTCGGCATGCAGAAAGAAGTAGCTTTCGCTTCGAAGCGTGTCATCGTCGTGGTGGAAGAGTTGGTTGACGAATCGGTGATCCGCGCCGATCCCAATCGTACTTTGATTCCCGGCTTGATCGTCGATGCGGTGGTGCACGAACCGTATGGCGCGCATCCTTCGTACGTTCAGGGTTATTACGACCGAGACAACGAGTCCTATCTTGCCTGGGATAAACTTTCGCAGGATCACGCGGCGGTCGTCGCGTGGCTCGACGAATGGGTTTACGGCCTCGAAAATTTCGGAGCTTACGTGGGCAAAATTGGGCAAGCCCATTTTGACAAACTCAAGCCGGAGCCCTATCCGGCGCCGTCGGTCGATTACGGGAGGTATCGATGAGCGATCCCGCTTATTCGGCGTCGGAGATGATGATCGCAGTGGCGGCGCGCATGTTAACGGGCGCGCGCACCGTATTCGTCGGCGTCGGTCTCCCCAATATCGCCTGCAACTTGGCGCGCGTTACCGTCGCTCCGGATATGGAGTTGATTTATGAGTCCGGTGTTTACGGCGCGCGACCCGAGCGGTTGCCCCTTTCCATCGGCGATCCGACACTCGTCAGCGGCGCCGTCTCGGTGGTATCGATGGCGGATCTATTTGGCTTGTATTTGCAACGGGGCTTGGTCGAAATCGCGCTGCTTGGCGGAGCCCAGATTGATAAACACGGCAATCTCAATTCCACGGTGATCGGCGACTATGCCAGACCCAAGACGCGTCTGCCGGGGAGCGGCGGCGCCTGCGAGATCGCCACCAACGCTCAACGAACGTTCATGATCATGCGTCTCAAACGCCGGGCATTCGTCGAAAAGCTTGACTTCGTCACCAGCCCAGGTCATCTGACCGGCGGGGACAGCCGTTCCCGTCTCGGCCTTGCCGGAGGCGGACCCGAGATCGTGATTACCGACATGGCGATCTTGAACTTCGACAATGCCGAGCGCGAGATGCAACTGAACGCGCTCTATCCCGGCATAACCGAAAAGAATGTGCAGGAAGAAGTCGGCTGGCCACTGCGGCTGGCCGCTAAGATCGAGGAGGTTTCCGCACCATCGGTAGAAGAACTACGCTTGATCCGCGAAGAGCTCGATCCAAGCGGGATGTACCGCTAGCGCTGCTGGCGGCGCTCATTTGCTCGCGCCGCTATAATAAATTCGCGTCCCATCCGCCCAGGCAAAGCCCGGCAACGAATGCTCGTGGCAAGTGTCGTCCAGTATATGGCGTACCGCCCAACCGCGCACGAGAAACGCATCGGCGAGTAACTGCCGATGACAACGCCAGGGAACCGCTTCGGCGCACATGACGGCGATCCGCTTTTGGTCCGCGCTCGTTTCCATTTCCTTCATGATTCGCTCGAATTCCCCCGTCAACATGAAATCCGCATAAGCGCGAAAGGTCGCAACCCGCCAGGCAGTATTAGGTGAGTCGGGAGCGGGTTTGCGAAAACCGCCTAGATCACCGCGCCAGAGATAATCGATGCCGCTTGCTTTGAGCGACGCGGCTAATGGCCCGCGATTGAAATGTGGATAGCGGCGCGACGCCGGCCAGCGGCGCACGTCGACGAGCAGCTCGATTGCGTGCGCACCTAAGAATTCGATCAACGCATCGATCGTTCTCGTTGAGTGGCCGATGGTATGGACAGTGCGCGGCGAATTGCAGCTCGTGTCCGGCATTTTCCCAAATTCTTCATTTACCGACAGTGAACCTTATGCCAACTGATGTTATCATCGCGCCATGTGGCATTCTATTCCGCTGACACTTTTTTGGTTTGTCTACTTCGGCTCCTTAGGCATTTTTTATCCGTATTTCGCTCTTTATCTGAGAGAGAATGCCGGTCTTACCGGAACAGAAGTGGGTTTGATTTTAGCGATCTCGCCGCTGATCGGCATGCTCGCCGGACCATTTTGGGGACAATTGGCCGACCGCACCGGAGCGCGCAGCCGCATGCTGGCGTTGCTCACCTTGGGCACGGCTCTGGGTTATCTAGGACTTGGCAGCGCGACAGGTTTTTGGTCGATCGGTCTCGCGACTGCAGCGCTGGCCGTAGTCGGCACTGCGATTTTTCCAATCATGACTTCGGTGAGCCTGGCGATTCTGCGCGACGAGGGCCGCCACGCGTTTGGCCGGGTGCGCGTGTGGGGGACGGTCGGCTATTTCATTCTCATTCTGTTATTTCCTTGGCTGCTTACCCTTATTCAGCCGGTCGGAAATACGCCAGCCGTCAATTCATCACAGCCTGATCTCGGTTTGATGTTTCCGATCACCGCGAGCTTGGTGTTTGGCGCGGCGCTGATCGCTTTCCTGCTGCCTAAGAGCGGCGCCGTGGCACTGCGCGCGCGACGCGGCGATTGGCGCGAGCTGGTGCACAACCGCGCGTTTCTGAGATTTTTGTTGTTCGCGCTCATCGCCCATTTCCTGATGCACGGACCGATGTGGTTGTTCCCGCTCTTTGTCCGCTCGCGCGGCGGCGATCTCAGCACGATTCGCAATATGTGGATCCTCATGTTGCTGTTCGAGATTCCGCTCGTGCTTTCAACGGGCAGCGGCTTGAAGCGCCTCGGCGCCCGCGGCTTGCTTGGCGTCGGCGTCCTGGTCGGCGGCTTGCGCTGGATTTTATGCGCCGTGATTACCGACGCGACTCTTTTGTTCGCGGTGCAGGCGCTGCACGGCGTCACCGTCGTGGGACTCAACTTGGGTAGCCCGCTTTATCTTGACGTTGTGGCGCCGGAAAAACTGCGCTCCACGGCGCAAGGAATTCTCTCGATGGTGAGCGCAGGTATCGCCGGCATTGTCTCGAACGCATCGGCCGGTTGGTTGATCGATCGAAGCGGCATCGATCTGCTTTATCTGATCTGCGGCGTCGGCGCATTTACGTTGGGGGCTTTTGCGTGGTGGATCTTGCCCGGCGCGCAGCGCTCAGCGGAAGAATTGCAAATAGCGCCGCTGCCGTCCGATACTTTGGCCTAGCGTTCTCGACGTGAGCACGGTTCCGGACAAGACAAAAGGCGGCGAGGGATTTTTCGAGCGCGACAGCAAGATCCGGCAAGTCAACCGGGAAATGGTCCTGCTGTTTGCCGGCGGGCGCGCGCTGCTGATGCAACTCGCCCATCCGAAAATCGCCGCCGGCGTCGCCGAGCACAGCCGCTTTCAGGAAGATCCGCTCGCCCGGCTTTATCGCACTATGAACGCGATGTGGTCGATCGTGTTCGACGAACAGTTGGACGCGCGGGCTGCGCTTCAAAGCGTGGAGCGCCGCCACACCCAGGTGCGCGGCGTTGTTCCCGAGAACGAACCGTCGCAGGGCGGTGCGCCGTACGATGCTTTCGATCAGGAACTGCTGCTCTGGGTGCACGCGACGTTGATCGATTCGGCGCTGGTCGCCTATCCCGTGTTTGTCGCGCCATTGTCGCCGAAGGAGAGAATTACTTATTACAACGATTCCAAAAAACTGGCTTCCTTGTTCGGGATTGAAGAAGAGACAATTCCGGTGTCGCTCGAAGCATTCGAAGCGTACATGAAGCGGATGTTGCTCAGTGACAAAATCGCCATGGGACGGTTGGCGAAGCGTCTCGCGCACGATGTGCTTTATCCGCGTCCATGGATTTTCAAGCCCGGCGGCCCGCTGTTTCGATTTGTCACAGCCGGGCTGCTGCCGGAAACGCTTCGAGCTGGCTATGATCTACGATGGAGCGCGCGAAAAGAAAAAAGGCTCGCTTTGCTGGCTCGCATGATTCGCGGCTTGCTTCCCTGGGTTCCGCCGCCGCTACGGATCGTGCCCAACGCGCGCGTGGCCGAAAAGGCGAAACGGCTTTAGCGCGGTAGGCCTGTGTCTTCCGGCACGCCCAGCATGAGATTCAAATTCTGAATCGCCACGCCCGCCGCGCCTTTGCCGAGGTTGTCGAGCCGCGCCATAAGTAGGACGTGACCGGACTGGTGCGGCAGGACGCGAAGCGAGATGCGGTTGGTATCGTTGAGCGCTTGCGGATCGAAGCTGAACTCGTCCGCCTCGCTGGCGTCAGTCAAGGGTTCCACTTCGACGAATGTTTCACTCTCGTAGCGCGCCGACAGGATTTCCCACAGGGCTTTGCCGCTGCCCGCTTTGAGCCGAGCTTTCGCCGGGATCATGATCTCCACGCGCATGCCGCAACGAAACGGACCGACGTTGGGTAGAAAATGCGGTTCTGTATCGAGCGCGCCATGGCGCATGATTTCCGGGATGTGTTTGTGAAACTTAGCAATGCTGTATGGAGCTTCGTAAGTCAGTTTGAGCAAGCCACGCTTGGGGTCTTCCCAACGTTCTATGAGCGAACGCCCGCCGCCGGAGTAACCGGAAAGGGCATGAATCGACAACGGCGTGTCCGGCGCAATCAGCCCCGCGTCCACGAGCGGGCGCAGCAGCAAAATCACGGCAGAGGCATAACAGCCGGGGTTCGCCACCCGTTGAGCTTTGGCTATGCGCTCGCGCTGATCCGGGATTAATTCGGGCAGCCCATAAACCCAACCTTCGGTAACGCGGTGCGCGGTGCTAGCGTCGAGAAGCCGCACCGGCGAATCGCTCACCCAACTCGCGGCTTCTTTCGCCGCATCATCGGGAAGACAGAGTAAGACAATGTTGGCGCCCTCGAATGCCTGCCTGCGTGCGGCAGGATCTTTGCGCAGATCTTCAGGAAGCGTCACGACCTCGAGATCGTCCCGTTTCGCGAGCCATTCGCGAATGCGCAGCGCTGTGGTGCCCGCTTGACCGTCGATGTAAATTTTTGAGCGCATGTAAATTTTTTTCGACTCGATTGATGCGAAACATTCTACGCCGATTCGAGAAGCTTCGCAAAACAACGCTCCCTTGCCTTGAAAACATGCGCTCAACTGGCATATAGGAAAACCTTGATTCCATTCGTAATGGAGGATTTCGCATGACTCGCCTTGTTCGAATTGCCCTGCTGATCGCCGTAGCCATAGGCTTTCACCCGTTTGTAGATAAGAGCGTTGCCGCGGAATCGTCAGCGGAGCAGCTTTACACCAAACTCGCTAAATTGCCGGCCGACCAGCGAACCAAGCAACTTGAAGACGGTGCGCGCAAGGAGGGCAAGCTCAATTTCGTTCATACCTGGCGCGGCAAGATTGCGCGCGATCACGTCAATCTTTTCGAAAAACGCTACCCGTTCGTGAAAGTCGAGATGGGCGACATCGGCTCGCAGGATGCGGCGGAGCGCTTCATCGCCGAGGAGACCGCGGGCCGGCATCTGACCGATATTCTCACACTCGGCGTGCCCGATATGGCGATCATTCTCAAGCAAAACTTGGTGGCCAAATATCCCACGCCGGCGACCAAAGGGATTTTGAAGCAGTATCAAAACTTCATCGAGCCGGAGGGTCGCTGGACGCCTTGGTATTGGGCCGAGCACGGTATCTCTTACAATACCGATTTGGTCAAGCCGGACAAAGCGCCGAAGGCTTGGTTGGATCTCTGTAAACCCGAGTTCAAGGGTCAGGTTTCCTTCGATCCACCGGAGACGCGCTTTATGGCCGGACTTTATGTCATGATGGGCGAAGGCAAAGTCAAAGAATGGTTCAAATGCATGGGGCAGAATCAACCGATCATCCAGCAAGGCCACACCCAGCGGATGGAGCTCATGCTCACTGGCGATCATGCCGTGCAGGGCGACAATTATTTTTACACCGGCGTGGAAGCCAAGAAAAAAGATCCTAAAGCGCCTTTCGCTATGGTATTGAGCGCGCCCGTGCTCTCCTTCGCCGGCGCCATGGTGATCAACAAAAATACCGAGCATCCTTATGCATCGGCATTATTCGTCGACTGGACGTTGTCGCCGGATAGCCAAAATCTCATCAACTCGATCTTGCGTGGGCCGCTCACGATCAAGCATCCGTACTTGCCCGATAACGTCAAGCTCGTTACCTATAACATCGTCAGCGACGACATCACCAAACGGCTACACGAGGCCTGGAACCAATCGATCGGCCGGATGAAGTAACCGTCCAGGTGATTTGATATCATGGCAACGAGCTCGCTCCGTTGGGGAGCCGGCACGCGCGGCGGCGGCATCGTTGTGGCCGGCTTGGTTGTCATTCTTGGCTACCAAGTCCTCGTTCCGCTTCTTCTCATCATCTGGACCAGCCTGAAGACGATTCGCCCCGGCGAGCCGGGTTTTCTAGAATTGAGCTTCACGCTCGCCAACTACGCCAGGGCGTACGGCATTAGCGAATTTTGGGAAGCGAGCCTGAACACGCTCTATTTCGCGGCCTTGTCGAGCTTCTGCGCCTTTATCTGCGGGACATTCTTGGCGTGGGCCGTGGAGCGCACCAATACGCCGCTGGCAAAGCTGATCGGTATGATTACCCTGGGGCGAATTATTATTCCCGGCGTAATCATCACGATTTCTTGGATTCTCTCGGCGAGTCCGAGCATCGGCGTGCTCAACCATATGATCAACGCGCTCACCGGTGTGCCGCGGTTCCTCAATATCTATTCCTTTTGGGGCATGGTTTGGGTGCAAGCGCTGGAGATGACCCCGCTCGCTTATCTGCTGATGTCCGCCGCGATGCAGTCGATCGATCCGCGCCTCGAGGAAGCGTCAGCTATCGCCGGCGCCGGCACCTGGCCGACGTTTCGCCGCGTCACGTTGCCCCTGATCGTGCCCGCGGCGGCCGCGGCCGCGTTGCTTTTATTTATACAGACGATCGAGAGCTTCGAAGTGCCGCTTTTGCTTGG
>JBEVIO010000107.1:0-4655 GCA_040510635.1 Binatia bacterium
GATTGTTGGCGGCGCGCGCGGCATCGGCGAGGCGATCGCTCACACTTTTTCGAAAGAGGGCGCGACTCTCGTCCTGGTGGATCTGGAAAAGATGAAGCCACAACTCGAAGGCGTCGTCCAAGCAATCAAGCAGCAAGGTGGCAAGGCAATCGCGATCGGTGCAGACTGCAGCGATGATCGTCAGGTAAACTCCCTAATAGACGACACAGTTCGGCGCTTCGCCAAGATCGACGTGCTCGTCAACAGCGCCGGGTTTCGCGGCCCGCTGGTGCAGGTGACCGATATCAGCGAAAAGGAATTCGACGACGTGATTCTCTACAACCTCAAGCTGGTCTTCTTGTGCTGCCGGGCGGTCTTGAAGCAGATGGTCAAACAGAAAAGCGGCAGCATCGTCAGCATTTCCGGCACCGCCGGCCGAGAAGGCATGGCGATGCGTGGTTCGCTTTGCGCCGCCAAATGGGGCGTAGTCGGCTTGACCCAAACCATCGCCAAGGAATATGGCCCGCACGGAATCAGGGCCAACATCATCTGCCCCGGCGGCATGGATGAGCCGGATCTGCGCGAAATGTACGCTCAACGCGCCAAGAATCTGGGCATGACGGTCGAAGCCCACGAAGCGCAAATCCTCGCGCTCACGCCGCTGCGCAAGTACGCTAAGCACGAAGAGGTCGCCCAGGCGGCGCTCTTTTTAGCATCTAGCGACTCGTCGCACACCACGGGAGAGTCGCTGAACGTGTCTGGGGGCAGATTGATGAGCTGATCTGCAATCGGCTGTCGCCGTTTTGAAAGAAAATTTCAATCGAGATAGCCGCGAGCGCACCAAAAACGCTCCGCCGCCGGATGTAATGGAATTGCCAGCGGACCGTCCGGCGTGTCGCGGCACATGCGCTCCAGCGGCAGCGGTCCCGGCTCCTGCCATATAATTTTGTCCTTGCGTGCTTCGAGAGCGGCGCAGATCGCGCCGACGATTTCGTCGGCGACGTCGGCGTGGGTGTAAACCGCGAAACCGCTGAAGTCGAGCGCCGGCACGTCCCCGGGCAAGTGCGGATATCGCGATTTTAGAATCACCGCGCGGCGAAGGCCCATCGCTTCGAGCCGGGCGAGCATCGTCTCCTCGAGCGGCAGCGCGCGCATGCCGCTTCCCGCCGCCGAGTTGATCCAACCGCGCACTGCTTCGTCGACCACCATGTCGACTTCGCCGCGCGTCACCGCGCCGAGGCGGTTGTTGTTTTGCGGCAGGCCTTCGTCGTAGCGCACCTGCCCGCCCCAGGAAACGATATCGCCCAAGGAAAATCCCGCGGCCCTGAAAACTTCATTGACGACCGGATGGAGCGCGTGGTCTCGCTGTCCGCGCAGCGAAACGCGCAGCGGCAACCGACGCTCGCGAATCTCGCGCAGCGACTTCAGGCCGGTCCGCTCCGTGACGGCGAAGGCGAGCTGGTCGAGCGAAGGAATGACCGTGATCGCGCGTAGCGCAATCGGCGTCGTAAACGGTCCGGTGCCGCGCACCGCCAGCGCGAGAAATCCGGCGGGATTGCTGATCGCAAGCTGCATGGCGCCGCCAGCGACCTGCGCAATCGCAGCCGGCCCATCGCTCGCGATCATGTTGACGGCCCATCCGTCCGCGCCCTGCGGACGCAAGCTCACCTGCGCCTGACGGTGCGGCCAGCCCGGCTGATCGACTATTTCGGAGGCGATCTCTAAAACCAGCCGCGAGCGGATGGTGTCGCGGCCAACGATGCGATTTTCAACGGGTGACTTTGTCGTCATGGAAGGTAGTTTCTCTCTCGAATTTGGTTTGCGATCCTGAGCGCCGCTCATCTGAGCAGCCGAGCGCGATGACTATTTCGCACAGTGCATTCACTCGGCGAACGTCAAGATACCACGGCCGAGTATCCGTCCGTGTTCCAGATCGTCTACCGCGGTGTTGATCTCGTCCAGGCGGTAGC
This sequence comes from Binatia bacterium, assembly GCA_040510635.1. Taxonomy (GTDB): domain Bacteria; phylum Desulfobacterota; class Binatia; order UBA9968; family UBA9968; genus DP-20. Next base: position 1,950 of record JBEVIO010000107.1, read on the forward strand.
GGTCCGTAATCAGGTCGTCAAGCTTGAGCTTGCCTTCACGGTACCAGCGAATAAAGATCGGAAAGTCGCGCTCCGGCCGGCAATCGCCGCCGCTGGTGCGGGTAAACGAACGGTTGCCAACGAATAGGCTCGTGTCGAGACTTGCCTTCGCGTCCGGCGGTGTGATGCCGATGAGGAGCGCCGTGCCGCCTCGATTCATGCCCGAATAGCCGGCGCGCACGGCACGGAGAATTTGCTCTTGTGTAGCGGGTAAACCGATCGCATCGATGGCGTAGTCGGCGCCGCCACCGGTGAGTTCTTTGATCGCCTGAACTGCATCGACCTCATTTGCGTTGATCGTATGGGTCGCGCCGAAATGCCGGGCAAACTCGAGCTTGTCGCGATTTAAGTCCACCGCGATAATTGGGTGCGCGTCGACGATCGCGGCGGCGGCGATGGCGCAAAGGCCGATGCCGCCCGCCCCGAAAAGCGCCACCGATTGTCCGGGCCGCACTTGTAGTGTGTTGATGATCGCGCCGGCGCCCGTCATGACCGCGCAGCCGATAATCGACGTTACGTCAGTCGCCATATCGTTGGGCAGCGATAGCACCACGCGCTCCGAGGCCAAAGCGTATTCGGCCCATGTCGCGGCAGAATGGGAAACTACTTGGCCTTGCCACATCGCCGTGTATTGCTCCCGCTCGTTGAGCGCATGATCCACGAGCGGCTGCGGCGTCGTCTGATTATTCCGATCGACCCAGGTCGTGATCACGTGATCGCCTTCCTTTACATGAGTCACGTCACGACCTCTGGCGACCACCACGCCGGTAGATTCATGACCGAGCAACGCCGGCAGACGCCGGCCGGGACGTGGCGCGCGTCCCATCGTGTGGAGCTGCGAGTGACAGATCCCGCTGGAGAATAATTTTACCAGCACCTGATCTGCGCCGGGATCGGGAAATTCAACTTCATCGACGACCAACGGCTTCCTGGGCTCGACAAAGATCGCGGCTCGACCTTTAGTGCTCACGGCTTGTCACTTTTTCGCGCATTATCGATTCACCCATCGTTGGCTGCAACGCCGGCGCGGCTGCCATTCAGCGCAAACCCAACTCCTTCAGAGCTTGCCTAAGATAACTTTGATCGACATATTTTTCCGGGCTCGGAATCGGCCCCTTCATGCCGGTCTGCTCGGCATAAATATCGACGACGGTTCTAAGCCCGTCCATCTCGATTTCGAGGTCCGGATGCCAGGCCTGATGCGTCAGATAGTAGTCGAGGCCTCTTTCGGCGAGACTTGGGGTTAGTTGAAACTCTTTGGCCAAGAACTCTGTCGCACCCTTTTTGTCTTGCTCAAACCACTTTTTGGCCCGCACCACAGCTTTGAGAAACCGCACCACGATCGGACGATTCTTCTCCGCCCAAGAGCGTCTGACCGAGTAGGCGGAGAGCAGATAGTTGGGAAAGATATCCGCCACACGCCCGATCAGATTTAATCCCGCATCCTGCGCCTGAAACGCGTTGGGAACGGCAAGCATGGCGGCGGCGATCTGCCCGGCGCTCATGGCCGCAAACGCCGAAGTCGTTCCGCCGACGTTGAGCAGCTTGTAGTCGCGCGGATATTCGAGCCCCTTTACCTTTAACGCTCTTCTCAGCACAAATGCGGTGCCGGAGGTCAGGGTCGAAGAGCCGATCGTCGAGCCGCGAAGGTCTTCCCAGGTTTTGTAGTTCTTCCCGCCGATCAGCATGTGAGTCAGCTTGCTACTGCTCGCGACCATAGCGATGTCCATTCCCTGCTCCACCGCGGCGATCGGCCCATCGTTGGCCACAAGACCCGCGAAGATCGATCCGGCGATCATGGTCTGCACCGCTGGAGCAGTGCCGCGCATCAGGACAACGTCGACGTCGAGCCCCTCGCGCTCGAAATATTTTAACCGCCACGCCGCCCAGAGATGGCCATAACCGAGCACTTTCGAGGAAACCCCGACCGGAAACTTGATTCGCTCCTGGGCAACGACCCATGACGGCATCAGCGCGATCAGCACGAGCGCCGACAAACTTCGCTTCATCGCGAATCGCTCCTTTTCGCCGCCAGCTATAGCAGCTCTATGGCGCCTGTCAAAAAGAATTCTCTGTCCATCCAGCTCGCGTTTAGCCATCCGGCGGTGGACTAGACAGTGAAACCCGTGCCGTCATTGTTTATACACTTTGTCGATAAAGCCGCTCTTTTCCAATTCGCGCACGATACTTTCATCGACCATGTCTTCAAACCGAAGCTGTGCGCCGGGCTTGCGCGCCGTTGCTTCCTTGATCTGGATCTCTACGCCCGGGCGCGTTACCAGCGGCACCACATCGTAAAGTTTCGCGCTCGCAGTGTAAGCGGCCTCCAGGTAGTCTTCGTTATTTATCCGGCTGTATTTGGCGATAAACTTTTTGCTCTCATCCTTATGAGTTTTGAAAAACTGCATCGCCTCGATGTGCGCCATGAGGACTTTCTTCACTGTCTCTCTTTGGCGCGCCAAAAAACTCTTCGTCGTGGTGGCGCAAATATAGGGAAATTCGAACCGCTTCTGAAAATCCGCGGTGCTGATCAAAATCCGAAACGGAAAACCTTTGGTCAGATGAATGATGCCCGGAGGCGATGGAAACCCGGCGATCCGACCGCTCCGAAACGATGCGGCCCGCTCGGCCGGACCACCGACCTGCAGGATCGGCACCTGCTTGTCG
>JBEVIO010000108.1:0-3160 GCA_040510635.1 Binatia bacterium
GACGGTTTGCGGCTCCTCGCGGATGAAGCGGTCGGTGCTGGCGATGTTATTATGCGGATAGGTGAGGCCTAGCTTCGAAGCATCGGCGAGCTCGACAAATCCCTGCTGGCGGGCGATCAGAGTATTGGGCGCATCGACGACCGAACCATCCACCGATCCGCTCAGCAACGCGCTCATTCTTTCGCGCTGGTTACCGATCTGCATGATGGTCACATCCTTTGACGGATCAAGGCCCAAACGAGCGACCATAAAGCGCGCGGCGAAGTCCGACGAGCTGCCAAAACGGGAGATGGCGATCTTGGCGCCCTTCAGCCGTTTCGCGTCTCGGATCTTGGCGTTGACATAAAGGCTGTACGGCATGGTCGGCGTGTAGGTGGCGACGAGTAAGTTTCCCGCGCCTTTGAAACGCGCTCTCTGCGCCGCCGTGCCACCGCCGCCGCTGATCAGTTTTATGTCCCCTGACAAAAGCACCTGCAGCGCCTGACTGCCGCCCTGCAGCAATAGGAAGTCGACGTCCAACCCGTTGCGTTTGAAGGCGCCGATTTTCTTGGTGACGTAGAGGGTCTCGATACCGCCGCTGATGCTCGCGAGGCCGAGCAAAAGCGTCTTCTGGCTTTGCGCGGGCAGCGACAGGGGATAGAGAAGAAAACAGAGCACAGCAGCGGCACACTTCATTGGTTTTCTCAGGCGCATTTTTCTAAGCCGCGAAGCTGATCCGATCCCCTGTTCGCCCGTTCACGATAAAAAAGACAAAAGACTTCCGGCCGTCGAAAAGAGTTTTCAAAAATTCTCGGCCAGATTTACTATATCGATCATGACAGCGCATGCGAGTTTGCATTCGCTCGGTTCGCCGCATTATAGATGCGGCTAGTGTATATGGCATCTGAGCCGGTTTGACAATGAAACTTTCCGACAAGGTCGCTCTGGTCACGGGGTCGGTGCGCGGGCTAGGTTTTGAAATCGTCCGGGCTTTTGCGGGGGAGGGCGCCAGGGTCGCGATTTGCGACTTAGCGCAATCAGATGCGGACCAAGCCGTCGCAAAACTGGGATTAGCCGCAGCGAGAGTTGTGGGCATCAAAGCCGATGTGACTTCCGAGCGTGACGTCAATGATCTATTTTGCCGGACGATCGCGAAATTTACTCGCCTGGACGTTCTCGTCAATAATGCCGGCTTCGCCTGGCCGCGCGGCGGACCGGTCAATCTCGAACTCGCAGACACGCCGCTCGATGTCTGGCGCAAAATTCTCGATACCAATCTCAACGGCACTTTCCTGTGCAGCCGGGAAGCGCTCAAGATAATGCGACCGCAGCGCAGCGGCGCGATTATCAATATTTCTTCGCCTCAGGGCAAGAAGGGCAAGCTGCTACGCGGCGCATACTCTGCGGCCAAGTTCGGCGTCGAGGGACTGACGCAGGTGCTGGCGTTGGAGAACGAAGCTTACAACATCCGAACCAACTGTCTCGACCCGGGCGGGATCGTCGCCACGGAAGCGATAAAAAACATTCCCGGCAATCGCGGTGTGCGTATGCTCAGCCCGGAAATCGTCCGCGCCTGCGCTGTTTACCTGGCCTCGGATGAGTCGAGCGACATAACGGGGCAATCTTTTGTCGCCACTGAATGGAATAAACAGCACGGGTTTGAAGTTCCCTACACCGTTGCCTAGCGGTGCCGGCATACGGACGAAGTCAGCGTCGAAGGAGGTCGGGATTGATGCGAGTGAAAATTCTCTTCTGCGTTCTAATCATCGTTGGGATCTTCGCAAAAGCGGAAGCGCGGACTGTGAACGTTGCCGTGCCCACGCTCAGCATGGTGGTGATCGCCTTCACCGCCGCCAAAGAGAAAGGTTACTATCAGGAGGAAGGTCTGGATGTAAATTTGGTCGTCATGAGAGATACCCTTGGCATATCCGCGCTGATCGGTGGCAACGCGGATTTCGCGTCGATGAGCGGCGCCGGATTTACCGCGATCCTCGGCGGGGTGCCGCTGCGGTTTGTTTTTAGCAGTTTCTTTCGGCCCATGTTTTGGCTGTACGCCAAGCCGGAGTTTCAGGATATCAAAGCCCTCAAAGGAAAAAGGATCGGCGTGACGGGTCTCGGCAGCGGCCCGGACAATCTCCTACGCGAGACTCTCAAGCGCCATGGCCTCGAAGGTGGCCGAGACACGACGATCCTAGCCTTGGGCTTGCCATCGACCGTCGCGACTGCGCTTCGCGCCGGGACGGTGGACGCCGGCACGATCAGCCCGCCGTTTAATTTCACGGTGAAAGACGCGGGCTTTCGCGAGCTAGTGTCATACCTGAAAGAAGATTTCGTCGAGCTGCAGGGAAGCATTCTGACCCATGAAAAAATCCTTCAATCCGATCCTGCTTTGGTCGAAAAATTTGTCCGCGGCACTGTCAAGGGCCTGCGCTACGCGAGAGAAAACAAAGCCGGGACGATTCCGATCTTGCTCCGCTACATGAAACTGAAGGAAGATCTCGCGGGACAATACTACGATCAGGTGCGGCCGATCATGACCGCCGACGGAACCGTCAGCGTGGAGCTACAAAAAAAATACCTCGACCAAGCGCTCAAAGTTTTGGCGCCCAAAGAGTCCCCCGCAGTCGAACGGATCTATAATTATTCCTTGACGCGCAAAATCAATGCTGAGTTGGATGCCGCCGGATGGAAGCCGGGACGATAGTGAAACCCTAACTCAGCTCGATAAAAACACGATTATCTCGGTGAGAGAGTGAAATCCGGCGAATACGGGACGGCATCCATGTCACCAATTGAATTGAGTTCTCCTTCAAAGCCCACTTCCGTGAGATCGGAACTGACGCGTTGTTCAGTTCAACGCAGCCATAGAAATGCCGCATAAAGGCGCGGACATTGCCCGGACAGCTTTGGAAAAGCGCTTGCAGCGAACCAAGTTAGAACGGACCACTTGATTAGCAATCAAGTAGTCAACCGATTCTACGTAAGCGCCAGCACAGTGAGTTCCTATGGCTTAAACCGCGTCTTCCGGGCGCTCGTATTTGGCTTTGCCCATGCGCTCTTTGATCGTCGGATAGGCCACGGTGAAGATGGTGAGCGCAATCAAACCGACGACCGTAGGAAACATGAGCCACTTGGCGCCATAGGCTGCGGTAGAAATCCATAGGTAATTTTCCGCGATCTT